>JAGXHO010000049.1 GCA_024636105.1 Trueperaceae bacterium
GCGTCACCTCGCGGGTCAAGGCCGCCGTGCTGCTCGCCCCGTGGGGCGGCGACCGGATCTGGACCGACGCGGCGCTCGCGCGGGTCAGCACGCCGCTGTTCTTCGCCGCCGGCAGCCGCGACGACGTGGCACAGTACGCCGCGATCCGCCGCCTGTTCGACGCCACGGTCGCCGCCGATCGCTGGCTCCTGACCTTCGAGCACGCGCGCCACAACGTCGGCAACAACCCGCCGCCGGAGGCGCTGGCCACCGCGGGCCACGACGCCTGGTGGCGCTACGCCGATCCCGTGTGGGACGTGCGCCGCATCGTCGCCGTGCTCCAGCACCAGCTGACGGCGTTCCTGGGGGTGCAGCTGCGTGGCCTGCCGCTCACCTCCTACCTCGACGGCGCCGCGGCGGCCCAACCGGGCGAAGGTTGGCCGGGCTACCCCGCCCGTACGACCGTCGGGCTGCGGCTCGAGCACCACACCGGCGAGCAACCGGCCGACCCGATCCCGAGCGAGGACTACCAGAACCGCGACCTCACGGCCGCGACGCTCGGCGCTCTGCGGGGCCTGGGGCGCGCGCTGCGCACGCCGACGCGGACGCAGCCCCGGGTGTAGCATCGTTCCATGGCTACCTGGATGCTCACGGCGGATCAGCAACTCGTGAACCTCGACGCCGTCGAGTTCATCGACGTGCTCGACGTCTACCCCGACGACACCGACCCCGACGCGATCGACGAGGGCCGCGCCACCCCGGCGTACGCCGAGCTGGTCGCGCACCTCCCCTCCGGCGAGGAGCTCGTCCTGTACGACGACGAAGAGGCCGACGCGGTGCTGCACGCGCTCGAACTGCTCAAGGCGTTCGTCGCCTCCGGCCCCGCCATGGACGCCCTGCGCGCGGGTCAGATCCTGTCGGTGCAGGACCTGATCGATCGGTCGTCGTCGCAGAAGAACTGACCCAAGTCACAGAGCTCGCTCCGGCGTCGACGCGCTCCCCCCGAGGGAGCGCTTCGGCTCGAGGGCTGCACGTGACCTCGCCGGCGGGCACCGACCTGCGGCTCGGGCTCGAGGGCCGGCCCGCCTTCGCGCTTGCGGGCGGCACCGGCCCGGGGCGCTTCGGCGGCGCCCGCTCGGGCGAGGCCGCGATCGCACCGGCGCCCGGGAGCGTGCCCGTCGCGCTTGGCGACGACGTCAGCCTCGGCGGTTCGGTGCACGCGGCGATCCACCTCGACGGCATGGTGCTGCGGCCGACCGTGGTCGTCGATGCCGCGGTGCTCGTGGCCGACGGGGTCCTGAGGGTCTCCGAGGTGGCAGACTGAGTACCATGGACCCCACCGTCCTCCCCCACCTGCGCGAGCTCCTGCGCCCCGACCAGATCGACCTCTCCGAGAGCGCGCTCGACCTACACGCGCGCGGCGAGTCCACCGACGCGTTCCGCCGCCCCGACGTCGTCGTCTACCCCGAGTCCACCGAGGACGTCCGGCGGGTGCTCGAGCTCGCGCACGCCACCCGCACGCCCGTCACGCCGGTCGCGGTCAACTCGAGCCTCGAGGGCCAGACGGTGCCGGTCGAGGCGGGGATCTCGCTCGACATGACGCGGATGGACCGGATCCTCGAGGTCGCCGCCGAGGACTTCCTCGCCGTCGTGCAGCCCGGCGTCACGTACCCGCGGCTCAACGAGCACCTGCGGCCCACGGGCCTCTTCTTCCCCGTCGACCCGGGCGCCGAGGCGAGCTTGGGCGGCATGGCCTCGACCAACGCGTCGGGCACCATGGCGGTGCGCTACGGCGTGATGCGCGACCTGGTGCTGGGGCTCGAGGTCGTCACCGCCGACGGCCGGGTGGTGCGGACCGGCGGGCGGGCGCCCAAGTCCTCCTCGGGCTACGCGCTCACCCAGCTGCTGTGCGGGGCGGAGGGGACGCTGGGGGTCATCACCGAGCTGACCGTTCGGCTGGTGCCTCGTCCCGAGGCGACCATGGGTGCGCGCGCGACCTTCGCGGACGTCCACGGCTGCGTGGCGTACGTGACCGAGCTCATCCAGGCCGGCGTGCCGGTCGCCCGCTGCGAGCTGCTCGACGCCGCCGCGATCCGCGCCATTCGCGCCCATCTCGGGCTCGAGCTGGCCGAGGCGCCGACCGTGTTCCTGGAGTTCCACGGCGACGCCGACGCCGTCCGGCGCGCGGCCGACGTCGCGCTCGACTTGGCGCGCGACCACGGCGCGGCGGCGGCCGAGACCGCCACCGACCCGGAGGCGCTCGCGGCCTTGTGGAAGGCGCGCCACCAGGCGTACTACGCCTTCGTCGCGGCCCACCCCGGCATGCGCAACCTGATCACCGACCTGGCGGTGCCGGTGTCGCGGCTCGCCCAGGTGATCGACGCCTCGGTCGCCGCCATCGCCCGCCTGGGCGTCGCGGGCTACGTCATCGGCCACGTCGGCGACGGCAACTTCCATCTGACGCTGTTCTTCGCTCCCGACGACGCCGAGGCAGCGCTCCGCATCGACGCCGCCTACGCCGAACTGGTCCGCCTCGCGCTCGCGGCCGGCGGCACCATCACCGGCGAGCACGGCGTCGGGCTGCGCAAGCGCAAGTTCGTGCGCGACGAGCACGGCGACGCGGTCGACCTGATGTGGGCGATCAAGGACGCGCTCGACCCGACCGGAATCATGAACCCCGGGAAGAAGCTGCCGCCGCGGGGGACGTAGCGGGAGCGCGCCGCCCCGACTGATAGTGGACTGAGACGAATCCGCTAAGGTCGCACCACGCCCGTTCGCACGCCCAGAACGGCGGAGGAGGACTGCCGTGCCCACCCGCATCCGACGGACCCACATCCCGCGCCTCGTCCTCGCCCTCGCGCTCGTCGCCCTGCTGGCGGCGTGCGGTGGTGCCGGACCCGGCGGCGGCCCGCCCCCGCCGGACCCAGACGACGACCCCGTCGCGGCGACGCTGGACGCGCTCGGCGTCGACACGAGCGACTCGCCGCGCCTCGCGCCCGACGGCAGCGAACTCGGCGAGGACGACGCCCCGCTCGGGCCCTCGGCTTCCCTCGGCGAGCCCGAGGCGTTCACCGACCAGAGCGCCGCCCACCCGCACATGGAGCTCGTCCTCGCGAATCCCGCCATCGCGGGCGTCGACGTGCCCGACCCCTCGTTCGACGTGCGCAAGATCGTGAACGCCGCCGTCACGCCGATGGGCGCCGTCGAGTACGGCTCCGAGACGATCCTGGCCGACCTCACCAGCGAAAACGACTGGGTCCTGCCGGGCCCGTACACGAACCAGTTCCAGACGCTGCGCGCCGTAGCTGCCGGCGACCTCGACGGCGACGGCTTCGACGAGATCGCCGCGATCTTCGTCGACGCCGGCGACGGCGTCCTCAAGCTGCGGACCTTCGAGGACGCCGACGCCGGCTTCACGGCGCGGACCTCCTCGCTGGCGGCCGGCGCGGACGTGCGCGGCGTCGCGCTGATCGCGTACGACGCGAACGGCGACGGCAGCGACGGCCTGGTCGCAGCGATCGCGTACGACGACCGCCTCGATCTCGCGGTCCTCACGGGCAGCGTCGCCACCTCCTTCGCCATCGACGCGGGCGCGACGACGACGCTCGAACCACAGATCGAGGGGTCGACCCTCTACGTCCGGATGTCCGCAGGGCAGCTCGACTACGACCAGGGCTTCGAACTCGGCGTGGTCCTCAACGAGACGACCGGCGCCAGCAGCAGTACCACGGGCCTCGCGACGTACTACCTGTTCGACGACGCCAACACGGACCGGGTGCTGCTGCGCTCGGGTTCGGTGCAGGCCAACGTCGGCGGGATCGTCGCGGCCGCCGCGGCCGACATCAAGTTGGCCGACGTCGACGGCGACGGGCTCGACGAGGTGATCTTCGCGGGCGCCACGAACATGGCGTGGCACTGCGACGACGACTTCGCGGCGCTGCTGATCGCGCTGGACGACGAGGTCGGAAGCTTCACGCAGCTGGGCGCGACGGTCGAAGGGATCCCGTACCAGAACTGTCCGGCCTTCAACGCCTGGACCCGGTTCTTCGTGTTCTTGACGACGCCCGACCTCGATGGCGACGGCGTCCACGAGATCGTGGCGAACCAGCTCGTGTTCGACAACTTCGCGAACGCCGCGCCGTTCACGCGACTCGACGGCGTGGCGTTGCCGGCCGACCTCTTTCTGGACGACGCCCCCGACCCCGGCCAGTACATGAGCGTAGCGACCATGGAGATGATCGCCGCCGACGTGACCGGCGACGGCCGCGAGAACGTGATGCTCTACCACCAGAACCGCAACACCATCCCCGTCTGGGGGATCTCGGCCGTCTCGACCATCGGCGCGAACGCCAACGGTTGGGCGCAGCTCAGCGAGGTCTCCGTCCAGGGCACGTCGAACCCGTCGGGGATCGCGCGACCCATCGTCGTTGCGGCCAACGTCGACGCCGACGGGCCGGTCCTGAAGTACGGCCAGGGGAGCCACGAGCTCGTGTTCACCGAGCCGCTGATCATCGCGGCGATGGCGGCCCCGCCGTGCCAGTCGGGCATCGAGCAGAACCTCGGTGCCTGCGTCACCCGCTTCGGCCAGGGCACCAGCTCGACGGTCGACGCTTCGCTGACCGTGACCGTCAAGGCCAGCGTGACGGTCGGCGTCGACGCGACCGTCAACGTGCCCTTCGTCGGCGACGTGGGCACGGAGCTGCGCAAGTCCGTGACCGCGACCGCGAGCGCCTGGGCCGGCGCGGCCTACACGGTCGAGAAGACCATCACCTACACGTCGGGATCGCTCGAGGACGCGGTCGTCTTCACCTCGATCCCGTACGACGTCTACCGCTACGAGATCGTCTCACACCCCGACCCGTTGCTCGTCGGCAAGCTGGTGGTCGTGCGCGTGCCGCGCGAGCCCGTGACGATGATCGCCGAGCGCGGCTTCTTCAACGCCGCCCTGCCGAGCGGCGCGACGCCGATCGGCGCGAACGTCTTCGACCACACCCCCGGCGACGTGAGCAGCTACCCATCGACGAGCCGCAAGAACTCGCTCCGCTCGCAGTACGGCGGCCTCGAGTTCGGCCCTTCGAGCGTCGGCCAGGGGACCGGCGACACCGAGCTCGAGATCGCGGTCTCGACAGAGGTCAGCGCGGGCGGCTCCTTGGGCATCGAGTACGAGAAGACGGTCGAGGCGACGGCCGGGGTGGCGATGGTCGGCTTCAGCGTCGGCTACGGCGCCGAGGCCGCGCTGTCGATCACCAGCGGCTCCCAGACCACCTACACCGGCAACGTCGGCAGCATCTCGAGCGCCGACTTCGCGGCCAACGCCTACCAGTGGGGGATCTTCACCTACGTGCAGAACGCAGGCGGCCAGGAGTTCGAGGTCATCAACTACTGGGTGCAGTAGCGACCCGAACGGCAGCGCCGCGCGGTCGGGGGAATCGCCCTCCGACCGCGCGTGCTCGTCCACGACCTTCAGCCGACCCGCAGTTCGGATGCCGTGCGCCGAAACGCGGGGTCGTTTCGGCGCCCTCTCGCCGACCCGCAGTTCGGCGCCTTCCAGCCGAACTGCAAGGTCGTTTCGGCGCCCTTCAGCCGAAACGACCCGTAATGTAGTCGTTCGTCCGCTGCTCCACCGGGTTCGTGAACATCGTGTTCGTGTCCGCGTGCTCGACGACGTTGCCCTCGTAGAAGAAGGCGGTGTAGTCCGAGACGCGCGCAGCCTGCTGCATGTTGTGCGTGACGATGATGATGGTCACGTCCCGCTTGAGCTCCTGGATCAGCTCTTCGATGCGCATGGTCGACTGCGGGTCGAGCGAGCTGGTGGGCTCGTCCATCAGCAGCACCTCGGCCTCGACCGCCAAGGCGCGCGCGATCGACAGGCGTTGCTGCTGGCCGCCGGAGATGCCGGCGGCGGGCGCCTTCAGGCGGTCCTTGACCTCGTCCCACAGCGCCGCCTGGCGCAACGAGCGCTCGGCGACCTCGTCGAGGAGCGCGCGGTTGCGGATGCCGACCAGCTTGAGGCCGGCCACCACGTTGTCGTAGATCGACATGGTGGGGAACGGGGTCGGCTTCTGGAAGACCATCCCGATGCGGCGCCGCACGGTCACCGGGTCGACGCCGGGGGCGTAGATGTCGTTGCCATCGAGGATCGCCTTGCCGGTGACCTTGACCGTGCGGTTGAGGTCGTGCATGCGGTTGAGCGAGCGCAGGAAGGTCGTCTTTCCACAGCCGGAAGGTCCGATCAACGCCGTGACGGTCTTGTCGCGGAAGGTGAGCGAGACGTCGCGGACGCCCGTGGTGGCGCCGTAATGGACCGAGATGCCCTCGGTCACGAGCCGCGGCTGCGCGTCGGCGGCCACGGCGGCACGCGCGGTGTCGCCGTCGGTGCGGGGAGCGGGCGGGGCGGAGCGGGCGTCGGTGGCGTCCATGATGGGTTCCTTCGATGCGCTCACAGGTCGGTGGTGTGGCGTTGGCGGGTCAGGATGCGGGCGACGGCGAAGGTGACGATGACGAGCGCGAGCAACACGATCCCGGCCGCCCAGCCCATGGCGTGCCACTCGCGGTACGGACTGATCGCCAAGCTGTAGAGGCGCGCCGGGAGCGTGTCGACCGGTCCCGTGAGGTAGCGCAGCGGCGTGGCGGAGTAGA
>JAGXHO010000050.1 GCA_024636105.1 Trueperaceae bacterium
CCACGACCAATGGCGGCGCCAAGGAGGTGGCCGCGTGAACGCCTTCTTGACCGACCGCGTCTTCGATCCGATCCAGATCCCGCTCGACGACTGGTTCGCCGACGCCATCAACTGGTTGACCCTGAACTACCGGCCGGCGTTCCAGTCGGCGAAGGCGCCGATCGAGTTCCTGCTCGACGCCGTCAACGGCGCGCTCCAATGGCTGCCGCCGATCGCCTTCATCCTGATCGTCGGCTTCCTGGCCTGGCGTTGGGCGGGTCCGCGCATCGCTGCCTTCACGGTCGTGTCGTTCGTGCTGATCGGCATGATCGGGCTCTGGAGCCTGACGATGGTGACGTTGTCGATGGTGGCCGCTTCGGTGCTGGTGTGCCTGATCCTGGGGCTGCCTCTGGGGATCCTAGCCGCCCGCAGCGATCGCTTCCAGGCGTTCCTGAGGCCGGTGCTCGACGTGATGCAGACGACCCCGGCGTTCGTGTACCTGGTCCCGGTCGTGATGCTCTTCTCGATCGGCACGGTCGCCGGCGTCATCGCCACGATCATCTTCGCGCTGCCGCCGCTGATCCGGCTCACCGACCTGGGCATCCGGCAAGTGCCGGAGGACGTGATCGAGGCGGCCGACGCCTTCGGGTCCAGCGAGCGCGAGATCCTGTTCAAGGTGCGCCTGCCGCTGGCGCTGCCCACGATCATGGCGGGGATCAACCAGACGATCATGCTCGCGCTCTCGATGGTGGTCATCGCCGCGCTGATCGGCGCTGGTGGCCTCGGTCGACCGGTCGTCGAAGGGCTCAACGCGCTCCGCGTCGGTCAGGCCGGCATCGGCGGCCTCGCGATCGTGCTGCTCGCGATCGTGCTCGACCGTTTGACCCAGGCCCTCGGCCAAGGCAGAAGCAGGAGCCGTGCCTGACGGCCGTTCACCGCCCGGGTGACCACGGGTTTGGGTCGGCGCGGCTGCGTCTGGTATCATGGTTGCCCGCGCAGGAAACCTGCGTGCGCCATGTCAAGATCCACCCGTCCATCGTTCGGCCGCTCGACCCGACCCCTACGCCGACGTCCGCTCATTCGAAAGGAACCACGATGCGCAATCCTCTGAAGCACTTCGCCCTCGCGGCCACGCTAGCCCTCGCCGGCATGGCGTTGGCGCGGGCCGAGACCCCCGGCGACGGCGTCACCGTCCGCCCGGCCGTCGCCGGCTGGGACGACGCCCGCCCCGTCCAGGCGATCTTCGACCACCTCCTCGAGGAGCTCGGGTACGACGTCGAGGCGCCCGTGCTGCTCGACAACCCGATCTTCTACACGTCCGTCGCGCAAGGCGACGTCGACTTCTGGACCGCCGGCTGGTTCCCGCTCCACGATTCCCAGCTGCCGGTGGGCTTCTTCGATTCGGCCAGCATCGCCGGAACGATCATCGCGGCGGGTGGCACCGAGGGCTACATGGTGACCAAGTCGGCCGCCGAGGAGTTCGGTATCACCTCGCTCGAGGACTTCAAGCGTCCTGAGGTCAAGGCGGCGTTCGACCGCAACGGCGACGGCAACGCCGACATGGTCGGGTGCCCCCCGGGCTGGGGTTGCGAGATCGTCATCAACCACCACCTCGACGCCTACGACCTGCGCGACCACATCACCGCCAGCAACGCGGCGTACAACGCCGCCTTCGCGGACGCGCTCGCCGCGTACCAGGCTGGCGAGCCGGTGCTCTACTACACGTGGACCCCGAACTTCACCGTCTTCCAGATGGTGCCGGGCGTCGACTCGGTGTGGATCAACGTCCCCGAGATCATCCCGAACGACGCGCAGATGGGCTTCGAAGACGCCATGGTCATCGAGGGCATCACCGGTGGCGTCACCGAGACGGTGATGATGGGCTTCGTCGCCTCCGACATCCAGTCGGTCGCCAACAACGCTTTCCTCGAGGCCAACCCGGCCGCGGCCTTCATCCTCGAGAACGTCACGCTCGACGTGACGACCGTCTCGGAGATGGTCGTGCGGATGGCCGACGGTGAAGACTCCGATCGCGCCGTCGCCGCCATGGCGGCCGAGTGGGTCGAAGCGAACCGCGCGCAAGTCGACGCGTGGCTCGAGCAGGCGCGCGCCGCCGCGAACTGAGGACATAAGCCTCGGACGCTTCTCATCGAAACGCGCTAGACTCCTTCCACAAACGGTTCGACCGTGCGGCTTGCCCCTCCGGGGGCAAGCCGCTTCCTAACCACGAGTTCCCGGGCCCGGATGGGCCCCGATGGAGGCAAGTCATGCCCACGCGTTCGGTGCGACTGACCCAAGAGGGGTACGACCGACTCAAGACCACCCTCGAACAGGAGTACGTCCGCCTGGACGAGGCGACCAAGATCCTGCGGGAGCTCACCGGCTCCAGCGACGACTACGACGATTCGGGGCTCGAGGAGGCCAAGCAGGAGAAGGGGCGCATCGAGAACCGCATCGACGACCTCGAGGACCAACTCACGCGCGCCGAGATCATCCAGGCGCACGAGGACGGCCGCATCGACCTGGGTGCGATGGTCACCCTCCAGGAGAAGGGCAAGCCGGAGATGAAGGTGCAGGTGGTGTCGCCGGTCGAGGCCGGGGTGCTCGAGGGCGACGTGCCCAAGGTCTCCGACGAGTCGCCGCTGGGACGCGCCCTGATCGGGCGCCGCAAGGGCGATACCGTCCAGGTGACGATCGGCACCAACGCCAAGGCCTACGTGGTGGTGGCGGTCGGCTGACGACCGCACGCTCGACCTGCCAACGCGCCGCGCGCCCCGCTGAGGGCGCGCGGCGTCTTCGTTGGGTCTTAGGGTCTTCGGGTCTTCGGGTCCGGACCGGAGGGTCAGGTGGTCAGGCCACCGGCGGTCGCTCGGTGAGGGCGTGCAGCGCGGCGCGGGCGTCCAGGGAGCCGAGCACGCGGCCCCGTGCGTCCACCACCGCGAGCACCCCGTCCGTGCCAGCCAGCGCCGCGAGCGCGTCGCCCAAGGGTGCGTCCGCCGCGATGCGCGGCGCGTCGTCCGGGGCGGCCAAGGCCCGGGCGGTGCCCACGAGGGCGTGGCGCACCTTCAGGACGCGCGAGCGGTCGACGTCCTCGACGAAGGCACGAACGTAGTCGTCCGCCGGCGCCGTGACGATCTCGACCGGCGTCCCGACCTGAATCAATCGACCCCCCTTGAGGATCGCGACCCGGTCGCCCAGCCGCAGCGCCTCGTCGAGGTCGTGGGTGATGAACACGATCGTCTTGTTCAGCTCGCGTTGGAGCTTCGTCAGCTCGCCCTGCATCTCGCGGCGGATGAGCGGGTCGAGCGCGCTGAATGCCTCGTCCATCAGGAGCACGTCGGGGTCGGTGCACAACGCGCGCGCCAGGCCGACGCGCTGCTGCATGCCCCCCGACAGCGCCCGCGGTAGCGCGTGCTCGTAGCCCGCCAGGCCGACGCGCTCGATCCAGGCGCCGGCGCGGCGCTCGCGCTCGCTGCGGGAGGCCCCCTGCACCCGCAGGCCGAAGGCGACGTTCTCCAGCACCGTCCGGTGCGGCAACAGGGCGAAGCGCTGGAAGACCATGCTCATCTTGTGGCGGCGCACCTCGCGCAGCGCCTTCAGGTTGAGCGCCAACAGGTCGGTGCCGTCGAGCGTCAGCGTGCCGGCGGTGGGGTCGATCAAGCGGTTGAGGCAGCGCACGAGCGTCGATTTGCCCGAGCCCGAGAGCCCCATGACCACGAAGGTCTCGCCGCGCCGCACGTGCAGGTCGATGTCGTCGAGGCCGACCGTGTGGCCGGTGCGCTCCAGGATGGCGTCCTTGTCGGCGCCGTCCTTCAGGAGCGGCAGCACCGACATGGGGTCGGGTCCGAAGACCTTCGTCAGCCCCTGGACCTCGAGGTGGGGTGCGTCGTCGGCTTCGTGCACGGCGCTGCCGTCGGCGGTCGCCACGTCAGCGCCCCTTCGTCGCGGTGGGGTCGAGGCGTTTGGCGTACCCGGCCGTGACCCGGTCCAGGATCACCGCGACGAAGACGATCGCCAGCCCGGCTTCGAGCCCGAGGCCGACGTTGCCGCGCTGCAGGCCACGCAGCACCTCCTGGCCGAGGCCGCGCGCGCCGATCATCGATGCGACGACGACCATCGCGAGCGCCATCATGATCGTCTGGTTGACGCCCGCCATGATCGTCGGCAGCGCCAGCGGTAGCCGCACCCAGGCGAGCGTCTGGCGCTCCGAGGCGCCGAACGCGTTGGCGGCCTCGATCACCTCGCGGTCGACGAGGCGCAACCCGAGGTCGGTGAGCCGAACGATCGGAGGCACCGCGTAGACGAAGGTCGCGATGATCGCGGCGACGTTGCCGAGCCCGAAGAACATGACCACCGGGACCAGGTAGACGAAGCTCGGCATCGTCTGCATGCCGTCGAGGATTGGGCGCAGGGCCTGCTTGAGGCGGTTGCTCCGGGCCATGGCGACGCCCACCGGGATGCCGATGGCGACCGTGAACACGGTGGCGACGAGCATGATCGCGAGCGTGGTCATCGTCGATTCCCACAGCCCGAAGCTGCCGACCAGCACCATCAGGCCGGCCAGCAGCGCGGCAGTGGTCCACGAGCGGCCGCTCGCGTGCCACACGAGCGCGGCCACCGCCAGCACGACCAACCACCAGGGCACCGCGATCAGGAATCGTTCGACCCGGATCAGCACCTGCAGCAAGGCGTCGGTCAAGCCCGAGAACGCGTCGCCGTACTCGAGCAGCAGCCAGTTGACCGCGTCGTTGGTCCAGCCACGCAGCGGGATGCGCCACGTGGCTGGAAAAGGTTGGTTGAGGAACTCGAGCATCGTCCGGGATGCCCGCGGAGGTCAGGGCAGGGCCGCGCGGACCCGTTCGGAGACGGCGGGATCGACGTCGGCGAGCCACGGGCTCCACACGTCGTCGTAGTCGCTCAGGAAGGCGAGGGCCGCCTCGCGGGTGCTGGCGTCCTCGGCTTCCATGAAGGCGAGCAGCTCGTTGATCGTGGCGGTCTCGAGGTAGAAGGCGTCGAGGAAGGCCTCGATCGGCGCCGGCACGGTGTCGGCGAAGTCCGAACCGAGCGCCACGGCGGCGACCACGATCGGGTAGTCGCAGGCCTCGGTGGCGAGCTCCGGCGTCTCGGCTTCGGCCATGGCGTTCATGTGGGCGAAGCAGGCCTCGGCGTACGGCGGCTCCTCGAGGCGCAGCATGTCGAGGCGGCCGAGGATGCCCGTGGGCTCCCAGTAGTAGCCGAGCCACGGCTCGCCGAGCGTGTAGGCCGTCTGCATGGTCGTCTCGATCGCGATGCCGGTGCCCGGGCGGAAGTTGGTGAAGTGGTCTTCGAGCCCGTACACGACCATCTTCACGTTGTTGATGCCCTCGCAGTACCAACCGATCACGCAGTTGTGCAGGCGGCCCTTGTCGGGCTGCTCGGGGTCGCGGAACAGCTCGGCGTACTGCGGCAGGTCGGAGACGCTGCGCAGGTCGGGCGCCAACGGTTCGATGCCGCGTTCGGCGTCGCCTTCGACGAGGTACCGCGGGACGTAGAACCCTTGGGCGGCGTCGTCGAACACCGAGCTCAGTTCGCGCACGTTGCCGGCCGCGACCGCTTCGATCCAGAACTCGGGGGTGTTGTCGACCCAGACTTCCATGTCGACGTCGACGTCCCCGCGGATCATGCCCTGCAGGATCGGCAGGGTGGCGCCGGGGAGGGCATCCGTGGTGCAGCCGAAGCCCTCTTCGAGGACGAAGCGGGCGACGTCGGTCATGATGTCGGCGCTTCCGTAGCCGAGTTCGGCGAAGACGATCGTGCGGTCGAAGCCGGCGCAATCGTCGGACTGCGCGAGCGCGGGCGCGCCGACGAGCAGAGCGACGACCGTGAGCGCGGTGGCGGTGCGGCGGAGGACGTGGGGGAGGTGCATGGAAGACCCCTTCCGAGGGCCCGCGTCCCGAGCGTGCGGACGCGGATCGGTGACGTGGCGCCGCCCGCGGTGGCCCGGAAGCCCGGGCGTGGAACGGTGGACGGTGCGCGACGTCGGTTCCTTCACCGTACGCCGCGACGCGGACCCGATTGGTCGGTTCGCGCACGGTCTGGCGGGTTGGGACGTGGCGCGGCTCGGCCGCCGATCGCGCTCGTGCCATGCTGATCGCATGGAACGCGACGACCTGGTGCGGTTGTTCGCCGCCCTCGCCGCCGAGGACGTCGCGTACGTGCTCGTCGGGGGCGTGGCGATGAACCTGCATGGCGTCGTGCGCGCCACCGAGGACGTCGATCTGTTCGTGCGGCCCGACCTCGAGAACGTCGCTGGCCTGAGGCGAGCGTTGCGGAGCCTGTACGCCGATCCCGACGTCGACGGCATTCGCGCCGAGGACCTGGCGGGCGAGTTCCCGGTCGTCCGGTACGTCCCGCCCGAGGGGGGCCTGGTGATCGACCTCATCGCGCGGCTCGGCGACCGCTTCGGGTTCGGCGACCTGACGTCCGAGGTCCGCGATCTGGCCGGCGTGTCGGTCCGTCTCGCGACGCCGGCGACCCTCTACGCCATGAAGCACGACACGGCGCGGCCCGTAGACCGCGCCGATGCCGAGCGGCTGCGGGAGGCCTTCGGCGTGGGCGCGGACGACTGATGCCGCTGCAACGCTTTCGCCGCGTCGAGGACGTGCCGCCGCCCGCCGCGCTCGATCCGACCGATCCGGTCGCCATGGAGCGGGTGTGGGGCCTCCTGCGCCTCGCCACCGACGGGCTCGCACCGGCCTTCCCGCCGGGGGTGCGTCGGTACCCCTCGGTCGAGGCCGCGGACGCCGACCGCCGGGCGGCGGAGGTGGACCGCATGCGGCGGCTCCGCGCCGCGGGCGGAGCCCGCGCTGCCGACCCCCACGGGTAGACTGGCCCGTCATGGCCGAGAAGAGCCTCCAAGAGCAGCGCGAGCAGCGCCTACGGAACCTCGCGAGCCTCGAGGAGCGCGGGTTCGAGGCCTACCCCTACACCTTCGCGCCCACCATCAGCGCGGCGGCGCTGCACGCCGCTCACCCGGACGGGCAGCCGGGCGACGCTTGGCCCGACGAGGCCGTGGTGGTCGCCGGCCGCGCGATGACCGTGCGCAACATGGGCAAGGTCGCCTTCGCCACGCTCCGCGACGCGAGCGGCGACGTGCAGATCTACCTGCAGCGCGACGCCCTGGGCGACGCGTACCACGGGGTCAAGAAGGTCGACCTGGGCGACTGGCTCGAGGTGACCGGCCACCCCTTCGTCACCAAGACCGGCGAGCTGACCGTCGAGGCGACCGCCTGGCGGCCGCTGGTCAAGTCGCTGCGGCCGCTCCCCGACAAGTTCCACGGCTTGGCCGACAAGGAAGCGCGCTACCGGCAGCGCCACCTCGACCTGATGGTCAACCCCGAGGTGCGCCGCGCCTTCGTGCTGCGTAGCAAGGCGATCGCCTTCATCCGCCGCTACCTCGACGGCCTCGGCTTCCTGGAGGTCGAGACGCCGGTCTTGCAGGCGGTGCCGGGCGGCGCCGAGGCGCGTCCGTTCGTGACGCACCACAACGCGCTCGACCACGACTTCCACCTTCGGATCAGCCTCGAGCTCTACCTCAAGCGACTGATCGTGGGCGGCTTCGAAGCGGTCTACGAGATCGGCCGCAACTTCCGCAACGAGGGCATCAGCTACAAGCACAACCCCGAGTACACGATGCTCGAGCTCTACTGGGCGGGCAAGGATTACCTGGACATCCTCGCGCTGGTCGAGGACCTCTACTCCAAGCTGGTGCTCGAGTTGACCGGTTCCATGACGATCCCGTACCAAGGGCGCGAGCTCGACTTCACGCCCCCGTGGCCGCGCGTCGACTACACCGGTGAACTGGCGCAGCGCGCCGGCATCGACTTCGACGTGATGGACGCGGCGCGCTTGCGGGCCTGGGCCGCCGCGCACCACCCCGGCGCCGGAGACGGCGCCACGGTGCCGCTCGCGGAGCAGCCGTTCCACCAGTTGCTCGCCAAGCTGTACGACGTCTACGTCGAGCCGCACCTGCTGCAACCGACCTTCGTCATGGACCACCCCGAGGCGATCAGCCCGCTCGCCAAGCGCCACCGCAGCCGTCCCGGGCTGGTCGAGCGCTTCGAGCCGGTGGCGGTGGGCATGGAGCTGGGCAACGCCTTCAGCGAGCTGAACGACGCGATCGACCAGCGCCGGCGCTTCGAGGAGCAGGCGGCGCGCCGCGAGGCGGGGGACGACGAGGCGCAGCCGCTCGACGAGGAGTTCCTCGAGGCGCTCGAATACGGGATGCCGCCCACGGGCGGCCTCGGGCTGGGCATCGACCGCTTGGCTATGCTTCTGGCCGACGTGCCGTCGATCCGCGACGTGATCCTGTTCCCGCTGCTGCGGCCGCAGGTCTGACGGGGTGGGCTCGGGTCCGATCTGGTTCGTGGTCTCCGCGGTGCAGCTCGCCGTGGCCGGCTACCTACTCGCGGCGGTGCTGAGCTGGCGCGGCGCGCGCTTCCGGCCGGCGCCGGGGCACCCGTTCAGGGTGCTGCCGACGGCGCTGCTCGCGATCGTCTGGCTCGCGGTCGTCGCCGCCATGGTGGCCATCGGTGACGGTGATTTCTCGCGCTGGGTGGGCACCGGCGGGATGATGCTGGCGGCGTTCGTACTGTTGTTCGTGTTGCTTCGGCAGCGCTGACCCGGCGGCGCGGACCCACGACCGTCCGGGACGCTCACCCTCGGCTCGGTGCCGGTGGGGTGGACGTGCGCTCGCCCGGATCGACCGACGAGGGGGCCGGCGGGAGGCGCACGACGCAGCGCGTACCGCGGCCAGGCGTCGATTCGAGCGTGATGGTGCCGCCGAGCGTGTCCACGAGGTGGCGGACGATCGCGAGCCCGAGGCCGGTCCCGTCGCCATCGCGATGGGTGGTGAAGTAGGGCTCGAACGCGTGGGTGAGCGTGTCGGCGTCCATGCCGGCGCCGTCGTCGGCCACCTCGAGGACGATCGGACCTCGCGGCGTCGGACGCTGCAGCCGGACCGACAGGGTCCCGACCGTTCCGGTCAGCGCGCGCACCGCGTTGGTGCACAGGTTCATGACCACCTGCTGCACCTCGCCCGGGTCGGCGACGACGTCGCCGGCATCCCCGTCCACGTCCGCGAGGACGGCGACGCCGGTCGGGATGGACGCGCGCACCAACTCGACCACGTCCTGGACCAGGGGGGCGACGGCGACCGCGCGCCGCTCCGGGGCCCCTTCGTCGCTGAACGCCAGGACCCGCCGAGCCAGCAACCGCGCCCGGTCCGCGGCGCTGAGCACGAGGTCGAGCCGATCGCGTTGGCGGCGGTCGTGGCTGGCGTCGCGGGCGGCGGTCCCGGCGACGGTGATCGGCACGAGGAGGTTGTTGAGGTCGTGGGCGATGCCGGCGGCGAGCGATCCGAGGGCGCGGGCTTTGGCGGTCGCCACGAGCGTGGCCTCGAGGCGCTCTCGCTCGAGGAGCGCCGCCGCAAGCTGAACGTTCGCGGAACGCACCCGCTCCGCGTACGTCGCCATGCCCACCTGCAGCGCCCCCATGGCGCCAACGAGCAAGACCGCCAGGAACACGAGGCTGCCGGCCGTCGCCGACCACGAGGTGACGTCGTACCCCACGCTTACGGCCTCGACGAGCGGGGTGGTTCCGACCGTAGAGAGGGTGACGCCGTAGCCGATCGCGATCGCCACCACCGCGGCGATCGTCCAGGACCCTTCGCGACGACCGAACAGTACGGTGGCGAGGAGCGGCGTGGCGAGCAACCAAACGGCACCGGCGCCCATGGGTCCGAGCAGCACGAGTAGGGCGACGGCGAGGGCGAGCCAGATGATCGAGTACGCCAGGGCACGAACCCGGTACGGACCCGTGCGCCAGATCGCCAGGCCGGCCATCGACGCCCACACGAGCGTGTTGATGGCCAGGACCGGCACGGCACCGGCCTCGATGGCGGCCCACGCCCCCGGCACGTAGGCGATCGCCGCGGCGATGGTGGTGGCGTTCAGCAGCCGCTGCAGCACGCGACGGCGCCACGCCGCCAACTCCGTCTCCGGCGACGGTGGCGGCTCGTCCGACCGCACCACCGTCACGTTGCCCATGCGTGCCGCCTGGGCGCGATCCGTGCACGCACGAGCGTGCGAAGGGCCCGGTAGACCGATCGACGGCTCGGTGTCACGCGGTGAGTATCGCCCAATGCGGCAGGGAGCCCGGCTCGGACGCGCGGCCACCGTCGGCGGCGGCGTGGTTGGTCCCAGTCCGGGGCCTCCCGCGTCCGGGTCGTGCGCACGGACGACATCCTGCGCCTGGGCGCGACGAACTGGTTCGCACGCGGCACCACGGCGCCTTCGTACGTCGGTGGAACGGTGGAACGGTGGCACGGACGCCGGCGCCTACCCGTCCCGCGCCATCGCCGCCACCACCCGCTCCGCCAGCCGCCCCACCAACTCCCGATCGAACCGGAACTCGACGCCCGCCACCGCGTAGACCTCGTCGAGCGGCCGCGTACCGCCCAGCGCGAGCGCGCGCTTGTAGCCGGCCAGCGCGCCGGCGGGGTCCTCGTCCATCCGCGCCCACAACTGCAGGGCGCCGAGGTACGCGATCGCGTACTCAAGGTAGTAGAAGGGGAACTGGAACAGGTGGATCACGTGCCAGCCCTTGGTGCGGGCGCGTTCCAAGCCCGTCCAGTCGACGCCGGTGTCGAACCGCTCGCTGATCCGGAGCCATTCGGCGTCGATCGCGTCGATGGTGACGTCCTCGGCGGGCTGGGTGTAGATCCAGTGCTGGATGGCGTCGATCTGGCAGGCCGAGACGAGCAAAGCGAACACCCGGTCCAGGAGCTGCGCCCGCGAGCGGGCGGCGTCCGCGGCGTCGTAGAACCCCCCGTGCGCCTTCTCGAGCACCGGGAAGGTGAGCAGTTCCATGGCCTCGGCCGCGAACTCGTTCACCTCGGGGCGGTAGGCGCCGTGCTTCATGAGCGACCAGGCGCGCTCCGTGAGCACCGAGTGGAAGGCGTGCCCCGCCTCGTGGCGCATCGTGAGCAGATCACCGTCGGTGCCCACCGCGCTCCAGTAGACGTAGGGGCGCTTGGAGACCGGGAAGTAGGTCTGGTAGCCGAGCCCCGGGACCTTGTTCGCGCGCGGCTCCAGGTCCATCCAGCCGTCCAGGAGCAGGTCGAAGGCGCTGCCGAGCTCGGGGTCGAGGGCGTGGAACATCCGCTGCAGCCCGGTCTCCAGTTCCGCGACGGTCGCGAACGGGCGCAGTGGTGGCCGTCCATCGGGGTCGGCGGCCAGGTCCCAGGGGCGCAGCGTGGGCACGCCCAGGCGCTCGCGGCGGCGGGCGCGCTGCGCACGAATCCGCGGCACCACCTCCTGCGCCACCGCCTCGTGGAAGGCGAGCGCGTCCTCGGGGGCGTACTCGCGCCGGTGGCGCTCGCGCCAGGCGTAGGCGCGGTAGTCGGGCAGGTCGGCGTTCCGCGCGACCTGCTGGCGCAGCGCGACGAACTCGAGGAAGAGCGCGTCGAGGTCGCCGCGCTGCGCCTCGGTGCCGTCCTCGATCGCGCGCCAGGCACGTTCGCGCACCTCGCGCTCGGGCTCCTCGAGCTTGGCGCGCGCCGCGGCGATCGTCACCTCGGCGCCACCCAGCGCCACCCGCGTGCGCCCGGCGATCGCGCCATAGCGCTGCCGGAGCGCCTGCTCCTGCGCGTTCAGCGGCACGTTCGCCTCGCGGTAGAGATCGACCGTGTCGCGGAGGTCGGCCCAGGCGGACTCGAGCTCGGGGGGCGGCGCGTACCCGGGCACGGCGAGCAGCTTGCGGTTGAGCGCGTCGGACATCGGCTCGAGGCGGGGGAGCACGTCCTGGACGAAGGCGAGGAAGGTGGCTGCGGCGGCTTCGTCGGCGGTGTCCTCATCCTTGGCGCGCATGAGGCCGGCGTACGCCTCCCACACCTCGCGCTCGATCACGTCGACGTCGTCAAGGAACGCCGGGACGTCGGCGGCGGCCAGCGGACGGTCTCGGAGCGCCTGCAGGCGCGGTTCGAGGGCTTCCCAGGTCAGGGGCGTCATGGGGTCACGATACCGACGCGCTCGACCGACGAGCGTCAGCGGGGGTGGGCGAGGACCTCGAGGGCCGCTTCGAGCACGGCGTCGCGCCCCTCCGCGAGCGCCATCGCCGCGTCGTCGACGACGACGTCGGGCGCGACCGCGCTCGGCGAGGCGACGCCGTCCAGGCTCGCCACGCGCGCGGTCGTCACCTGCAGGCCGTAGCCGAAGGGCAGCGCCACGAAGGCGGTCGCGCTGTCGGCGGCGCCTGCGGTGGGCTCGCCGACCACGGTGGCCCCGGCCCGCTGCAGGTCGACCGCGAGGAACTCCGCGCACGACGCGCTGCCGTCGTTGACCAGGACCACGACCGCGCCGGTCCACCGCGCCGGCGCGTCCAGGCTCGCCTGAGGGAAGGTGCGGCCGACGGCGTCGGTGACCGCGATGGAGCCCTTCCCGGCGACGATCGTCTGGCTCGTCAAGGCGCTCCGGAGGACGCGGCCCGCCTCGGGCGCGAAGGCCGTGGCAGCGAGCAGGCAATCGACGATCGCCCCGCCCGGGTTGTCGCGCAGGTCGACGACGAGCGCGCTCGCGCCGCTGCGCTCGGCCTCGTCGACCAGGGCGTGCACCCGGTGGGCGACGTCGTTCGCGGGCAGGAACGACGGCAGCCGCAGCCAGACCGCCCCCGATGGGAGCGTGGTCGCGCTCGGCGCCCGGTCGAGCGCCACGTCGGTCGCTTCGAGCGCCACGGTGCGGGGCGCGGCGCCGTGGCGCAGCACGGTCGCGGCGACGCTTCCGGCCTCGGTGGCCGCGCGCCAGGCCTGCCAGCGCTCGGCTCGGATCGCGGGCAGGTAGGCGCCGTCGAGCGCCAGGATGCGATCGCCCCGCCGCAGATCGGACGCGGCGGCCGACGAGTCGGGCACCACGTCGAGGACCACGAAGCCGAGGCCATCTTCGGGCGCCGTGAGGACGGCGCCGATCTCGCGCGCCGTCGCGCCGCCGGCGAGCTGCAGCCGCACGCGCGCGAAGCCGGCGGCGTCGAGCACCGACGTGTGCGGGTCGTCGAGCGCCTCGGCCACGCCGTGCAGCGCCTCGGCGCCCCAGGCGGCCGGGCAGTCGGGGCGCGCCGCGCAGCGCGCCTCGAGGTCCACGCGCGCGGCGGGGAGGAGGTGTCGGGGCGCCACGTCGGCCGGTCCGCCGTAGAGGAGCGACAGGTGGTATGCGCCGGCATCGAACAGCGTCCAGGCGTCCGCTTCGGCTGCGGATTGGGCATGCGCCAGCCCCCCGTGGCCGAGCGCGACGGCGAGCCCCGCGGCGCCGAGCGCTAGGCGCCAAGAGCGGGTGCGGGCGCGCGTCCGAGCTTCGGGCGCGGTCACTCGGGGCGCGCGAAGGCGTCGTCGTCGAGCGCGACGTTGACGCGCGTCTCGGCGGCTTCGGTCTGCGCGAACGGGGCGCCGCCGACGAAGACCTCAGCCCGGGCCGGCAGGTCCCAGCCGTCGACGTCGCGGTAGGCGCCGTAGCGGGTCACCAGCTCGCCGATCTGGGCGTTGGTCGTGACCTCGGCGGCCAACCGGCAGTCGGCGTCGAGCAGGATGGAGTGCGCGACGCCGCGCGTGACCAGGTCGATCCGATCGCCCGCGGCGCCCTCGAGCTCCTGGGCTCCGCCGAACGTGGCCGAGTCGCGATCCGTGCCGATCGCGACGCCGTAGAAGCCGACGACGAAGCCCTCCTCGAAGGCGGCGCGTTCGCTGGCGGGCAGTTCCAGGACGCCTGCTTGCGGCGTGAAGGTGAAGGCCGCGCCGGCGGCCGACTGCTGCACCACCGCGAGGTCGTCGCCCAGGTACAGCTCGAGGCGAACGCGCTCGCCGACCAGGTCGGTCGTCGACACGTAATCGAACTGAGCGGCCGGCTGACCGCCGGGGCCGAAGTACGTGATGCTGCCGCGCTCGACGACGGTCTCGAGGACGCCGCCGTCGGGTCCGAGGACGGCGGCCGCGCAGGTCAGCGCTTCGGCCGCGGCGTCGTCGACTTGGGCCAGAGCGGTGCCGATCGCGGCGAGGAGAGCGCCGGTCAGGAGGCGGGTGAGATGGGCGTTCAGGGCTCGTCGCATGGTGGGGGTCCCTCGGGCCGGCGCGGAAGGATGGGGGGCGGGCGCACGGCGTCTCCGGACGGTGCTCGCTAGCCTGTTCGAGATGCAACGCCCGGATTCGAACTCAGCGCCGGTTCCTAGCCGCCCCGCCTGGAGCGTCGTCACGGCGCTCGAGGCCGTCCGGGTGCTCTTCGATCGGGTCCACCGCAACCGGATCGCCCCGTTCGTGCACGCCCCGACGACCGTGGGCGCGGTGGCCGAGTCGCTCGGGGAGGACCCCAAGCGGACCTTCTACTTCGTGCGGCGCTACGTGGCGATGGGGCTGCTCGAGGAGCTGGGGCGGACGCCGCGGCGGGGGCGCCCCATCCGCAGCTACCGCGCGACGGCCGATGGCTGGTTCGTGGCGATCGAACACTTTCCGACCGTCGACCTGGTCGAGGGTCTGGACGAGATCTACCTCCCGCTCGCGCGCTACTTCCACCGGAGCATCGGCGCCGTGGTCGAGCCGCACCTGACGCGGACGTGGGGGCGGCGCGTGCGCTTGGACGGCGGCGGCACCCTGATCCCGGAGGGCGGCCCCCATCCGGACGCCGGCGACTTCGACATGTTCGAGCTCTACGCGCGCCCGGGGTTCCCGCCCGCCTGGCTGTCGTGGCAGGAGCTCGAGTTGACCGACGCCGAGGCCAAGGAGCTTCAGGTCGAGCTGATCGCGGTGGTCCAGCGTTTGGAGGAGAAGCTGCGCCCCGGTCCGTCGCGCCGGAAGTACCTGGCGCACGTGGGGCTGGCGCCGGCGCTCGAGGACGGCTGACGGCGGGTCAGGGACGGTACACGAAGCCGAGCTCGTCACCCAGCAGCGGTGGTGCGACGCTCACCTTCACCTGCGCCTCAGGGTCCGAACGGATCGCGGACGACCACGCCGTCGAATCGCTGACCCGAGGTCAAGTCCTCGGTCCACAGCACGCCACAGCCGGCGCTTTGGGCCGCCACGACCACGCCTGCATCCCAGAGCGCCAGTCCATGGGTTCGCGACAAGTCGATCGCGCGATCGACCAACTCGGCGTCCACCGATATCACACGGCCCAGAGACAGCTCGCGCACCACCTCGTGCGCGACCTCGGGCGTCAGTGGCGGCGTCAGCTTTCGGGTGGCGACCCAGTAGAACTCGTTCAGCACCTGGGCGCTGACGACGAAGTCGACGTCCTCGTCGGCGAGGAGTGCGAGCGCGCGCGCCCGCTTGGCGGGTTCGTTGGCGTCGAAGGCGTACACCAGGACGTTGGTGTCGACGAAGGCGAGGCGCGCGCTTGGGTCAGCCGGCACGGCCGCGGTCCTCGTAGATGTCTTCACGGGTCCATGCGCGGCCCGGTCCGGCGCTGCCGGATGCAGCGGCGCGGGCGAGCGCCACGACCCGGCGGCGGCCGGTGATCGCCCGGTCGTCGGCATAAGCAGCGAGTAGGTCGCGCACGACCGCGTTGACCGATGTTCCGCGCTCGAGGGCGCGGATGCGTGCTCGGCGCAGCAAGGCGTCGTCGATGACGAGGGTCAGGTTGGCCACGGAACCAGTGTAGCACGGGTCCTGTGGACCGTGTTGGGCGCGTCCGTAGAAGTCGCCCGCCCCCACCGGCGGTACCCTGAGCCATGACCTCCGACCTGCGCACCCCCGACTGGGTCAAGCACGCCGTCTTCTACCAGGTGTTCCCCGACCGCTTCGCCCGCAGCGGCCGAGTGCCGCTGCAGCCGAGCGGGCTCGAACCCTGGGGCACGCCCCCCACCGTCCACGGCTACAAGGGCGGCGACCTCTACGGGGTCGCCGAGCACCTCGACCACCTGCAGGAGCTGGGGATCTCGGCGCTCTACCTCAACCCGATCTTCGCTTCGGGGAGCAACCACCGGTACCACACCCAGGACTACTTCACGGTCGACCCCATGCTCGGCGGGGACGAGGCGCTGCGCCATCTGCTCGACGCCGCCCACGCCCGCGGCATGAAGGTGATCCTCGACGCCGTCTTCAACCACGCCAGCCGCGGCTTCCTGCCCTTCCACGACCTCATGGAGAACGGCGAGGCCAGCCCCTACCGCGATTGGTTCCACGTCCACGGCTTCCCCCTCGGCGCCTACGGGGAGGGCGGGGTCGCCGCCCAGTACGAGAGCTGGTGGAACCTCCCGGCGCTGCCGAAGCTCAACACCGACACCCCTGAGGTGCGCGAGTACCTCCTGACGGTCGCCGAGCACTGGCTGCGGTTCGGTGCCGACGGCTGGCGCCTCGACGTCCCCAACGAGATCGACGACGATGCCTTCTGGCGCGAGTTCCGGCGCCGCTGCCGCGCGGTGAACCCCGACGCCTACCTCGTAGGCGAGATCTGGGACGACGCCAGCCGCTGGTTGCAGGGCGACCAGTTCGACGCGGTGATGAACTACCCGATCACCAAGGCGATCCTCGGCTTCGCGGCGCGCGCGATCGACCACGCCGAGGTCGCCCGGTGTGGCTACAAGGAGCTCGAGCCGCGGACCGCCGAGGGCTTCGCCAAGGTGCTCCGCACCGAGCTCGAACGCCACCCGCGGCCGATCACCGAGGCGCAGTTCAACCTGCTCGGCTCGCACGACACGCCGCGGGTCGCCGCGGTCGTGAAGGGCGACGCCAGCGCCGTGCACCTCGCCGCGCTGCTGCTCTTCACGCTGCCCGGCGCACCGTGCGTCTACTACGGCGACGAGATCGGGCTCGACGGGGGCCACGACCCGGACTGCCGCGAGGCCATGCCCTGGGACCGTCCGGATGAATGGGACCTCGAGCGGCTCGGACGGTTCCGGGACCTGATCGCGCTGCGCCACGCCCACCCCGCGCTGCGCACGGGCGACGTGGACGTGGTGTACGCGCGCCGCGGCGTGGTGGCGGTGCGCCGTCGGTCGGCGGACGAGGACCTCTTGGTGCTCGTCAACCAGGGCGAGGGCGAGGCGCACGCGCGCGTACCGATCGCCGGGCTCGCGCCGGGGGTGCGGGCGCCGCTGTTCGGCGCGGCGGCCGTCGACGTCGTCGACGGGACGCTCCACGCGCGCCTGCCCGGACGCACCGGGGTCGTCGTCGGGCTCTGAACCGGTCCGTCGGGCGGCCAACGGCCCCGCGGTACTGGCGCGGCGGTGCCGCCGATCGAAGACGCCTGTAGGATGGGGCGCATGAAGCCCGTCCGGGACGGAGCGACCGGTGTCGGTGCGCCGGTGGCGCCCCACGAGGGGTCTGCTTCGGCCCGCTCGGACGGACGTCCGCCGTGACCGGAACGCGTGGCCGCGTGTTGGTGTTGGACGACGACGAGGCCGTCGCGGCCACGATCGCGTTGGTCGCGGAGACGTCCGGCTTCGCGGTCGCGACCGCCGTCGGCTTCGAAGCGTTCTGGTCCGCGCTCCACACGTTCCGGCCGACGCACGTGACGCTCGACCTGAGCATGCCCGAGGTCGACGGCATCGAGGCCCTCCAGCGCCTGGCCAAAGATGGGTACGACGGCACCGTGATCGTCTGCAGCGGGCTCGACCGACGGGTGCTCGAAGCCGCCCAGCGGTCGGCGCACGAGCACGGGCTCGAGGGCGTCGCCTTGCTGCCCAAGCCGTTCCTGCCCGCCGACTTGCGCGCGCTCCTCAACGCCCCCGTCGAGCGCCGCGCCCGCGCTCGTGCGGGCGCGGCCTCGGTCGGCGAGTCCGCGCTGCGCGCCGTGTTGGCCGAGCGGCGGCTCGAGGTCGCCTACCAACCGAAGGTGGATTGCGCGACCGGCGACGTGGTGGGGTTCGAGGCGCTCGCCCGCTGGAACGAGCCGGGCGTCGGAGCGGTGCCACCCGACGTGTTCGTGCCCATGGCGGAGCGGCTCGGGCTCGTCGACGCCCTGACCGAGCAGGTCCTGAACGAGGCGCTCGCCTGGTTCGCGCGTACGGAGAGCGCCACCGGCACCCATTTGGCCGTCAACCTCTCGGCGCGTTCGCTCGACGACGTCGGCCTCGCCGATCGGATCGAGCGCGCGTGCACCACGCACGGGGTGGCGGCGCAGCGCGTGGTGCTCGAGCTGACCGAAACCGCCTCCTCGTCCGACCCGGTCGCCGCCCACGACGTGCTCACGCGCTTCCGGATCAAGGGGTTGGCGCTCTCGATCGACGACTTCGGGACCGGGCACTCGACGCTCGTCCAGCTCGCACGCCGACCGTTCTCGGAGCTCAAGATCGACCGTCAGTTCGTCGGCGACGCCGCCACCTCCCGGGAGTCGCGCGTCATCGTTCGCGCGATGGTCGGCTTGGCGCACGGCCTGGGGTTGGTCTCCACCGCCGAGGGGGTGGAGGACGCCGCGACGCTCGCGTTCCTCGCCGAGGTCGGCTGCGACCGCGCGCAGGGGTACTACGTCGGCCGACCCATGGCGGCCGCTGCGCTGCCGGCATGGTCCTCGGCCTGGGCACAGCGCCGACGCACGGGCTCGTCCGCGGAGCCCAGCGCATGACCGCGCGCGCGACCGGCACCGCCGAACCGCCCGCCCCATTGAGCGCGGGTCGCGAGCGCATCCTGGACCTGATGGTCCGAGCGACCGCGGTGCTCGGGGCGGTCGCCTACGTACCGAACGTCTACGCCGCGTACGTGGCCGGCGCCATGATCGTCGTGGTCATCGACACCGTGGTCCTCGTCGTGGCCATCGCCTTGGTGCTGGCCCGGCGGGCGTCGTTCCGGTTGCGCGCGTCGGTCTTCGTGGGGGTCTGGTACGTCTTCGCCGGCCTGCTCATTTGGGTCGTCGGACCGATCGGCTCCGGCATCGCCTGGTGGCTTGGCGCACCGGTGCTGGCGACGCTCTTCTTCGGCACCCCAGGCGCCTGGTGGGGGGTGGCGCTCTCCGTGGTGCTGGGGGCGCTCGGCGGTCTCGGCTACGCGATCGATGCCGCGCAGGGCGTCGTGCGCTTCGCGCCGACCGGGTACTCGCTCCCCGACTGGATCGGCACGATCGTGTCGGTCACCGTGCTGTCCGCGCTGCTAACGCTGTTGATCGTGCGCCTGCTCGAGGGATTGAGCGAGGCGAACCGCACCCTGCACGAGGCGAACGAGAAGCTTCGGACCGAAGTCGAGGCGCGCCAAGAGCTGGAGCTGGCGCTCGTGGCGGCAGCGGAGTCGCGCGCGCTGGCGTCGCTGGCCGGCTCGGTCGCGCACGACCTCAACAACCTGCTCGTTCCGCTGTTGGCCGCGGGGACGGACGCGCGCGACGCGACCCAACCGGGCAGCATCGGTCGCCGCCGGCTGGACCTGGTGGTCGCGTCCGCCGAACGCGCGCGTGCGCTGGCGCATCGCGTGCTCGTGTTCCGTCCCGATGCGCGCCCGGAGCGCGTGCCCGTAGCGCTCGCGGCCATTGCGCGCGACGCCGTCGCGCTCTTGGAGGTCGCGGCGGCTCCGGGGGTGGAGGTTCGCGCCGATCTCGACGACGCGGTGCAGGTCGTCGCCACCGCCGGCGAGCTCCACCAGGTCGTGATGAACCTTGGCACCAACGCGCTGCGCGCCGTCGCCGCCCGCACGGGGCGCGTGACCGTGCGGGTGGCGCAAGCCGGCGCGGAGGCGCTCCTGGAGGTCGCCGACGACG
>JAGXHO010000051.1 GCA_024636105.1 Trueperaceae bacterium
GGGACAGGTTCGGGCGCGTCATGCCGAGCCGCTTGGCGGCTTCGGTCACCGTGAGGCCGAGGGGGGCAAGGACGTCCTCCTTGAGGATCTCGCCGGGGTGCGGGTGGTCGTGCATGCTCGTCACCTCATTCAGTGGTAGTCGACGTAATCGACCTGATCGATGTCGGTTCCAGCGAACGTGAAGGTGATCCGCCAGTTCCCGTTCACGGTGATCGACCAGTGGCCCTTCATGCGGCCCTTGAGCTGGTGGAGTCCATGACCAGGACGATCGAGCTCGAGGGGAGTGTTGGCGCCGTCCAGGGCTGCGAGGATGCGCTTGAGCTTCCGCTCGTGCGCGAGCTGAATCCCTTGGGCAAAACCGGTCTCGTGAAGTCGCTTCAGCCCCTCGTGCCGGAACCCTCGGATCACCCATTAACCGTACTGCGTAACGGTACGCATTACAAGCTCGGTTTGGGACGAAGGAACGACCCATGGCGTTCGAAAGCATCGCCGATTCGCGCTCACGCTGCACCGATGCCTCGCCCTGCCACCTCGGGAGTGGCACGAGCACCGCCTGCTGCGACCGCACCTCCCGCGCTCAACCGGCGAGCTTCGGCCGCCGCTCCACCGCCCACGCCCCCGCCGAAACGTGCGGTCGACGATGGTTCACCGAGCTCACGATTCGCCGGCCCCGTGCTCCGCGTTCTCATCGCCAGGCGCCTTCGTCCAATGGCCGAGGTAGATGCGCTCGAACCAGAACACAGCGATGATGGCGACCGCGGCGACGATCACGACGAGCGGATCGGATCGCAGTTTCACGGCGCCGAAGGCGCCAAGCACGCCCACGTCGAAGACGATCGCCGTGATCAGAATCCACCCCCGCGCCCCGATGTCGCGCCGCAGACGGCGAAAGACGCCCCAGTGGATCAAGACGTCCATGATCAGGTAGAAGAACGCCCCGAGCGATGCGATGCGGCTGAGGTCGAAGAACACCGCCAGGAACGCCGCCAGGACGACAGTGTAGACGAGGGTATGCGCCTGGATCGGACCCGACATGCCGAAGTGGCTGTGCGGGATCATCTTCATGTCGGTGAGCATCGCCAACATGCGCGAAACCGCGAACACGCTGGCTAGGAGCCCCGACGCCGTCGCCACGAGGGCCAGCGCGACGATCAGGTAGAACCCCGTGGACCCGAGAAAGGGCGCCGCCGCTTCGGCGAGGGCGTAGTCCTTGGCCGCCACGATCTCGTCGAGGGAGAGGCTCGACCCCACGGCGAACGCAATGAGCAGGTAGATCGCGACGCAAATCGCGATGGAGATCATGATCGTGCGACCGACATTGCGGTGCGGATCGACGATCTCGGCACCGCTGTTCGTGATGGTCGTGAAGCCCTTGAAGGCGAGGATCGAGAGCGCGATCGAGGCGGCGAAGCCGCTGAGCGGGACGGTGTCGATGGCGCCGACCGCGGGGACGAACGCGAACCCCGAAGCCCAGAGCGCCGCGATCCCGAACACCGCGATCCCGCCGATCTTGATCGCCGACAAGGCGAGTGAGGTGCGTCCGATGGACCGGTTCCCGGACCTGTTGACGAGGAAGGCGACGCCGATCAGTGCGACTGCGAGCACGGGCACGAGAAGGCTGCCCGGCCCCAGGCCGAACGGTCGCAGCGCGTACGTCCCGAAGGTCCGCGCCACCAGGCTCTGGTTGATCACCATCGAGAACGCCATCAGCAGCGCCGCCGCCGCCGCGATGGCGCCGGTGCCGTAGGCCTTCTGCAGGATCATCGCGATTCCGCCCGAGGAGGGATAGGCGTTTGACATCTTGACGTAGGTGTAGGCGCTGAAGGCAGTGACGATGGCGCCCGCGATGAAGGACAGCGGGAACCACGGCCCCGCCAGCTCGGCGATCTGACCCGTCAGCGCGAAGATGCCCGCGCCGATCATCACGCCGGTGCCCATCGCGACGGCGCCGCGCAAGGTGATGCTGTTCGCCTTGTACTCCTGACTCATCGGAGGCCGACCCCCTCGCCGATGCGCTTCGCTCCTTCGTCCGGGCCCAACGCCCCCAGCAAGTCGCCGACGTCGATGACGCTCGTTCTCATCGTGCCTTCCTCCCGTGAACCCACATCGCGTCCGTTTGGGCTGCGCCCACACTCAACCGCCGAGCTTCGCTCTCCCCTCGACCGCCCACTCCGCCGCCGCCACGGCATGCAACGCCGTCGTGTCGAACAACGGCACCCGCGCGTCCGCTGGCCCCACCAGCAGCGAGATCTCGGTGCAGCCGAGGATGATGCCCTCCGCGCCGCGCGCGACCAAGTCCTCGATCACGCGGCGATACGCGGCGCGCGAGGGCTCCAGGATGCGCCCCAGCACCAGCTCCTCGTAGATCACCCGGTGGACCAGCGCCCGGTCGTCGGCCGGCGGGGTCAGGACCGCGAGCCCGTACCGCCCCTCGAGGCGGCCGACGTAGAAGTCCTGCTCCATGGTGAAGCGGGTGCCGAGGAGCCCGACGGTGCGCAGGCCGGCGGCGCGGATGGCGTCGGCGGTCGGGTCGGCGATGTGCAGAAGCGGGATGCCGACCGCTGCCTCGATGGCGTCCGCCACCTTGTGCATGGTGTTGGTGCAGAGGACGACGAAGTCTGCGCCGGCCGCCTCGAGCGAGCGCGCCGACCCGGCCAGCAGCTCCCCCGCCGCGATCCATTCGCCCGCGTGCTGCAGCCGCTCGACCTCGGCGAAGTCGACGCTCACCAGCGCGACCTTGGCCGAGTGCAGGCCGCCGAGGCGCGCCTTCACCACCTCGTTGACGGTGCGATAGTAGGGCACCGTCGATTCCCAACTCATGCCGCCGAGCAGGCCGATCGTCAGCACCGCGAACCTCCGCCTTCGAGGCTACCGCGCGACCCTCGCAGCGGCGCCCGCACACCGGCCCACCCCCTACGCGCCGACGCGCCACGCGCCCAAGCGAGCCGTCAGCGGTTCGCCGCCTCCACTTCGTCCAGCACGTTCGCAGGCAGCCCCGCCGCGCGCAGGAGCGCGACCAGGAAGTCGGTCTTGCCTTTCATGTAGGCGTCGACCTCGTGTGGGTGCGTGCGCGCGAGCCGACGCTTGAGCTCGGCGTAGGCGCGCACCTTCTCGGGATCGGCGCGCAGCGCGTCGCGGACCGCACGGTGGTTGGCGAGCGCGCCGCTGCCCTCGACGCACACGTAGAGGTGGTGCGCCGGTGCGTCCGACGGCGCGACGAAGGCCTCGCGCCCGGGGATGCCGAGGTCGCCGCGGTGCACGTAGCCGAGCGCGGCGAGCCGCGCCACCGCCATCGGCACCGCCGCCGCGTCGGGCACGACGACGTCCAGGTCGACGATCGGCTTGGCCGGCAGGCCAGGCACCGACGTGCTGCCCACGTGCTCGATCGAGCTCGCGACGCCCGCCAGCGCCGGTGCGAGCCGAGCGCGCAGCGCCTCGAAGCGCGCGGCCCACGCCGGGTCGTGCTCGACGACCACGACCGTCGGCTCGGCGGCCGCGTCCGGGCCGCGCCGAGTCGGACCAGCGACCCTATTCACGCCTGGGCCAGGACCTCCCGCACCCGCCCGACCACCTCGTCGGCCTCGTCGTCCGTCAACCCCAACGGATGCACGTAGAACGCGTTCGCGTCATCCTCGTACGGCCCCAGCACGATCCTCGGGTCCCCGTCTCGCAGCACTCGCAACAGGTCGTCCCGCCCGACCCGCGCCGCCGGCCCCAAGCGCCCCAACGTACGCGGGCACGGCTGTCCCTGCCGCCCGTCGGGCAGCACCGACACGTCCAGGCCCGGCAGGCCCCGCAGTCCCTCGGCCACGCGCTCCGCGCGCTGCAGCAGCGCCGCGTAGCGCGCGTCCTCGTCGGCTTCGAGCGCGAGCTCGACCGCGGTCAGCAGCCCGATCACGTCTTCCTTGGTCGATTTGAAGGCGCGGCCCACCCCGTGGATTGGAGCGTTCACCGCCTGGATGGTGGCCACCAAGTCGGCGCGACCGACCACCAGCCCGCTGTCCTGAGGGCCTTGCAGGCCCTTGCCACCGCTGACCACCACGAGGTCGGCGCCGCGTTCCGTGAAGCGCCAGAGGTTCTCGGCCGGCGGAACCAGCGCGGCGGCGTCGACGATCACGGGCACTCCGTGCGCATGGGCCAGCGCCACCACGCGCTCGAGCGGGATGCCGTCGCGTTCGTAGGGGCGGCCCGCGGTGTACAGCACGGCGACGGTCGGAGGCGCCAGTACGACGGACAGGTGCTCTTCGGGAGTGGCGTTCTGGGCGTACCCCACCTCGACCAGATCGACCCCCGCTTGCCGCACGTTCTGCGCGTAGGGGCTCATGTGCACCCGCTGAACCCCCACCCGCGGCTTCCGTTGCCCGACCTCGGCGGGCGCGGTCAGTTGTCGAACGAAGTCCGGGTGGACCTGCGCCGCGCACGCGACCGCGGCCAACACCATCCCCGCGGACGCGCCGTTGGTGACCGCCGCGGACTCGTTGCGCGTCAGCGTCGCCAACCGGCGGCCCACGGCCCGATGCAGTTCGCGCAGATCGACGAAACCGTCGCTCGCGGCCGACATCGCGGCCCACACCTTCGGGTGGATCCTGGTTCCGCCCAGGATGCTGACGGTCTCGTACGCGTTGATCACCCGCCGAACGCCAAGCCGCACGTAGACGTCGCTCGGTTCACCGGTCGACACGGTAGCGCTCCACCACCGCCGGGTCGATCTCGATCCCCAATCCCGGTCGATCGGGCACCGGTACACGCCCTTCACGCACCTGACTGGCGTGACCGACAGGTTCGAAGGCCAGCTGGTCGCGCAGTGGGTTCGCGGGCACCGAGCACTCGTACGTCCAGAAGTTGGGCGCCGAGGCGGCCAGGTGGACCGAGGCCGCCGCGCACAGCGCCCCGGAGCCGCCGACGTGGGGCGCGTAGCGGGCGTGGAAGAGCGTCGCCAACGCCCAGAGCTTGCGGGTCTCGGTGATGCCGCCGGAGCGGCAGACGTCGGGCTGGATCACGTCGATGGCGTCCGTGCGCAGGAGTTCGTGCATGCCCCACCGGGTGAACTCGCCCTCGCCCGCGGCCAGCGCCAACGAGGTGGCCGCGCGCAGCTTGGCGTAGCTGCCGCGGTGCTCGGTGCGGACGGGCTCTTCGAACCAACCCACGCCGTGGTCCTCGAGGACGCGCGCGATGGCCAGCGCCTCCGGGTACTCGTACGCACCGTTGGCGTCGACGTAGATCGCCACGTCGTCGCCAACGGCTTCGCGGATGGCGCCGAGCACGCCGCGCTCGGTGGCCACGTCGCGACCGATCTTCACCTTGAGCGACGTGAAACCCTGCTCCACGAACCCGGACGCGCGGGCCGCCATCGCCGGCGTCTCATCGACGGTCACGGACGAGGCGTAGGCGGCCACCTCGCGCGCCGTGCCGCCCAGCAGACGCGCCACCGGCTGGCCAACCGCCTTCCCCATCACGTCCCAGA
>JAGXHO010000052.1 GCA_024636105.1 Trueperaceae bacterium
ATGTGTATAAGAGACAGTCCCAGGGCAACGTCAGCCGGGTGAACGCGTCCGGGGACAGCGCCTCGTCCAGATCCTCGATGCGCACGAACCCAACCGAGACCTCCGCGTAGACGATCGGGTTGATGCAGAGCTCGGCCGTGGCCGCGCAGGCGTCGAGCCGTTCGGCCGACCAGGCGTACCACTGGGGATCGTCGGTCATCACGTCCAACAGGACGTTCGCGTCCACCAAGACGCGGCTCACGCGCCGCGCGTCAAGCGCATGATCTCGTCGGTGCTCAAGCCCGCCGTCGCGCGCCCGCGCAAGCGCTCGGCCAAGCTGCCCGCCCGCGCCTGTGGTGGGTGCGCGAGGACGGCGTCGGCCTCACGGACGGCCGCTTCGCGCACGAAGGCGGCGACCGAGACGCCGGCGAGCGCGGCGGCGCGGCGCAGGCGGTCCTTGTCGGGGGTACTCAGGCGCAGGTCGAGCCGGTCGGCCGTGGCGGGCATGGCGAGTCTCCTTGTACGGCATCGTACCGTACGTTCGTGTTCGCATCGAGGCCCGCAACGGTCGAGGCCCGCTGATTCTGGTGGGCTGGCTTCTCAGAGGTGCGTGACTCGCGGTGTTCCTGGCGCCGATGCCGCGCTCGCGGTCACCACACGGCACCCGCCAGACGCGCTCCAGGTAGCTCCCCCAGCAGCCGCAGCACGAGGGCGCGGTCCCCGGCGGCGCCGGCGGCGCGCGGGCGGAGCCAGCGCTCGACGTCCAGCACGCGAGGCCCGTGCGCCGGCGGCCAGGCGTGGTGCGCGGTGCTCAGTCGCGGCTGGCCGTCACGAACGGCGATCATGCAGATCCAGCCACTGACGGCCCAGTTCGGTCAGTCGGTAGCGCTGGAGGCGGCTGTTGGGTTTGTCGGGGACGGTCATCTCGATGAGGCCGCCACGCAGAGCCGGCTCGAGGTACCGCGCACGAAACGACGCGCGGTCCGATAAGCCGAGTTCCGCTTGGAGCGCTCGGCGCCCCATCTCGCCTCGGAGGACTGCGAGCAGCGCGCCGACTTGAGGGGTGACTTGAGGGGTGACTTGATGGGTCACTGCCTTCACGGCGTCCTCGATCATCCGCAGCATGAAGTCGAGGAAGGCTGCGGCGTCGGCCTTGCGGTTGCTCTCCTCCAGGGCGAGGTAGTACTCGGGCTGGTGCTCGTAGACCAGGCTCTCGACCGGGATGTCGGCGAAGAGCGGGTGCCAGCGCGCCAAGATCAAGCTCTGCCACAGCCGCCCCATGCGGCCGTTGCCGTCGGCGAACGGGTGGACGAACTCGAGCTCGTAGTGGAGCACCGAGCTGGCCACGAGGGGATGTGCTTCGGTCGCCGCCAACCAGGCGAACAGGTCGGCCATCAAGACGCGGTGCGCCTCCAGCAGATCGCGCTCCGCGTGAGGGTTCCAGCTGCCGAAGCGGTCGTACGCTGCCAGGGCGTTCTTCACTTCCAGCACCTGACGGGGCGGGGCGATCACGCGCTTGCCCTCGAGGACGGCGGATACCTGTGCTTCGCTCAGCGTGTTGCCCTCGATCGCCAGGGAGCCGTGCACGGTACGGATGCGGTTGGCGCGCCGCAACCGCAGCGCCCCGGCAGGATCGGCGAGCACCGTCAACCGCCCGAGGGCCTCACTGATCGTCGCGACGCGGTTCAGGATCGCCGGGGTGATCGTGTAGGGCGGGTCGTAGGCGTTCATGAGCTCCGTTCGGCGGAACGGGTTCGCTCGTGCGCGGGCATGCTCGAGATGGCTGGCCGTAGGGTACGTCGCAGCACGGTGCAGGGGCAGCAAATGCATGGACGACGTTCGATCCTCGGCTCGACGCGACGCCCGCACCACGGAATCACGCGATCGAGGAATCCGCCACGGCACCTGGGCGCCGTTCCATGACGACGCGCAGGGTCGTTCCGAACGCCTCGACCGACTGCCGACGGACGGCCACGAACCCCTCCTTCGCGTAGAACGCCCGCCCCTTCGCGTTCTGCTCCTCCACCCCCAACCACACCAGCGCCTGAGCCGGGAACGCCGCGATCGCGTCCGCGAGCAACCGCCGGCCGATCCCGCGCCGCTGGGCGCTCGGCAGCACGTAGAGCCGCGCGATCGCCACGGCGTCGGCACGCTCGTGCGCCGTGACCATGCCGACGAGCCCCGATTCGTCCTCGGCGACCGCCGTGAACGTGGTCGCGCTCGCCAACTCGGCCGCCAACACCGACGGCGCGTGCCACGCCGCGGTGGTTTGCTCGATCGCCTCGAGCGGCACGAACGCCTGGTAGGTATCGCGCCACGTGGTCGCCAGCACCGCTCGGATGCCGGGGATATCGGCCTCCGTCGCTCGGCGTACGAGTGGTTCCTGCTTCACGCGCTCCACTTGAGCGTCAGTCTATGACCGCCCGTTCTTGCGTCGTCCAGGCGACGTCGATCTGCGCCGCCTCGCGGCCTCGGGTCGATGTGCCCCGGGTGCGTGGCGGGCGAGGTAGGCCAGTGCGAGCTTCGGCGTGAACCGCCGTATTTGAGCCCTGGACTCGGCGGGAGGGCGCCGTGCGACGTGGGCAGGATCGTGTCGGCGATTTCGACCGCGGCGTGGGACAAGGGAGTCGTCCTGCACCACGATCACCTGAACACGAGGCACTTCTCTCCCCAATTCGATTGGCTTGAGCGCTTCACGGCGCCCTTCTCCGCGGCATGCTCACGAAGCACCCACCACCGCATCGGCCATCAGCCTCGCGGCTCGGTGGCGTCGTCCGGCGGGCGCCTGGCCAGGCCCACGGTCAGCCGGACTTCGGCACGAGCTCGATCTTGAGTTCGCAGCCGACGGCCGTGGCATAGCGTTGGAGCGTGCCGACCGAAGGCGTGTGTTTGCCTGAGCTCTCGAGTCGCGAGACCGCGCTCTTCGTGGTGCCCATGCGTTGGGCGACGGCCTCTTGGGTCAGGCCCGCGCGCGCTCGGGCGGCGAGTGCCGACCCGGTACTCGGCCTCCAGCGCGTCGTACGCCATCTGGAAGCCGCGGCGGCGGCGGGCGCGGGCGAGGAACTCCTCGTGGTCGTGGACGACCGGTCGATGCTCGAGTTCAGCCACGTTGCATCTCCTTGGTGCGCTGGCGCGCGATGGCGAGGTCGTGTCCTGGGGTGGTGCGAGTCTTCTTGAGGAACGCGTGGAAGATGACGATGCGGCGGTCTTGGACGAAACAGTAGTGCGCCCGGCCGGTACCGGATCGCCCTCGCGGTCTCAATTCGAACAGCCCTTGGCCCATGGCGCGCGAGTGCGGCATGCCGATGGCGGGACCGTGCCTCGAGAGCAGCTCGACGAGTCGTGCGTCGTCGGCGACGACGTCGACGGGCCAAGCTTCGATGGTGGCGAGCACGCGTGGGTGGTGCTACTCGATCGGGAGCGCCACGGCGTCAGGTTTGCACACGTGCTAACGGCGAGGTCCGCGGCGCGACCCGACTCGAGCCCACCGACGACCTCCTAGAGCGCTTCCCGCGTCGGGGTCCCGCCGCTGCGCGCGTACTCTCGGCCCCGACCGATGAATAGGGGCGGTGCAGGTATGAGCGAGATGTTCGATCTGCCGATGTCGCTACTTACGATCAGCCGACGCCACACTTTGCAATCAGCCGACACCTTTGCTTGCAATCAGCCGCCTCCTTGACGTACGCTCCGCGGTGTCGTGACCACCGCCGAGCACGTACCCAGGTTCACCACCGGGCTCCTGAACGAGGCGCTGGCCGAGGACCCCGTCGTACTCCTGCACGGTCCCCGGCAGTGCGGCAAAACCACCCTGGTCCGCGCCGTCAGCGCCGCCACCGACCGCACCTACGTGACCTTCGACGACGACGTGATGCGCGCCGCCGCCGCGGCCGACCCCGTCGGGTTCGTGCGCGACCTTCCCGGTCCCGCGACGCTCGACGAGGTTCAGCGCGTGCCCGAGCTGTTCACGACGCTGAAGGCCGCCGTCGACCGCGACCGGACGCCCGGTCGCTTCCTGCTGACCGGATCGGCGAACGTGTTCGCCATCCCACGCCTTGCCGACTCGCTCGCCGGCAGGATGGCGGTGCTTCGCCTGTACCCGATGGCCCAAGCCGAGCTGACGCGCATCAAACCGACCTTCCTCGACCACCTCCTCGACGGATCGTTCCCGATCGGTCCCGTCGAACGCTCGGGCGCACCGTTGACCGAGCGCATGGTCGCCGGTGGGTACCCACCGGCGCTCGCTCGACGCAGCGACGGGCGCCGCGCGGCCTGGTACCGGGACTACGTGTTGGCCGTCACCCAACGCGACGTCACGGACCTGGCTCGGGTGGCCGCCCTCGACGCGCTCCCGAGGCTCGTCGAGGTCGTCGCTGGCCAGACCGCCCGACTCCTGAACGTGAGCGACCTGGCCGCGCCGTTCGCGCGCTCACGACCCACCATCGACGGCTACCTGACGCTGCTGCGCCACGTGTTCCTCGTCGACGAGTTGCCTGCTTGGCACCGCAACCGGCTCAAGCGCCTCGTCAAGGCGCCGAAGCTGCACATCGGCGACACGGGCGTGGGGTTGGCGGTACTCGGCCTCGGGCAGGAAGGGCTGCGCAAGGACCGGCACGCCTTCGGGCAGTACCTCGAGACCTTCGTGCTTCAAGAGCTCCGACGTCACGCCAGCGGACGCGACGACGACCTGCGCTTCCACCACTATCGGGACCGCGACGACTACGAGGTCGACATCGTCATCGAGCGGGGCGCCGGCACCGTCGCGGGCGTCGAGGTCAAGGGGGCGGCCACCGTCACCGAAGGCGACTTCGCCGGCCTGAGGCGCCTGGCGCGCGCCGCGGGCAGCGACTTCGTAGCGGGGGTCGTCGTGTACGACGGCGACGCGCTGGTGCGCTTCGGCGAGCGCCTGTTCGCGGTGCCGGTGCACGCGCTCTGGCGTGGCGTTTAGGGGTGGAGCGGTTCGCGCGAAGGTGCCCGGCAACCGCGAACCCGTGGGCCAGGTGCGCGCGCGAATGACCCGATAAGTGGTTTCTCCCTATAATGGCTTATGGCCACTTCGCGTGGACGCAGCGTTCCTTGGCGGCGCCGGCTCGGCGCGTCTCACCTGAGCCGGCGCGGTCTCGTGGGTCTGGTTGCCGCGTTGTCGGTGGTGCTTCTCACAGGTTGCCCGGGCATCCCACCGCCAGAGCGGTTGGCGTTCGACACGGACCCGCGGATCCTGCGCGGTTCGTTCCTCGGCACGGTGGACACGCGCGCGGCGCCGTTCTCGATGGCGCTGGCCGGCGACGCTACGCTCCTGGTCGCCTCGTGGCCGGACTCGGTCGAGTTCTGGGATCCCGAGACGTCGCAGCTCATCACGACCGTGCCCACGCAGTCTGAGTGGGCCACGGCGGCGAACGGCCTGAGCGTCGATCGCACCGGTTCGCTCGTCGCCGGCGTCCTTTCCGGGAACGTCCTCTTGTGGGACGGTCAGGACGGTTCGCTCGTTCGCGCGTTCGACCCGGGCGACCGGCTCGGTGCGTGCCTCTACTGCGGCGCAGACGCGGCGGCCCTGAATCCCGCTGGCGACCTCATGGCGGTGAGCGGCAGGGCGCCGCACGTGCTCCTCGTCGACCCGGCGACGGGGGCCGTGGTTCGCGAGTTGGCGACGGCGGGCGCGTGGGCGGGCCTCGTCGCCTTCGGCGCCGACGGTGCGCTGCTGGCCTCCGCGACCTTCGTGTCCAACGACCACTACGCCCTCCGCGTATGGGAGACCGACACGTACGACGTGGTGTTCGAACGGGAGGCGACGGTCGAACCGGGCCACGTCGCGCAATTCGCCTTCAGCGCCGACGGCCGGCGCTTCGCCGTGGGATCCGAGACGAAGCTCGAGGTCCACGATCTGGCCGGTGGTGCGATCGTGATCCAGGCGGACGAAGCGCGCTCGATTCGGTTCGTGTCCTTGAGTCCGGACGGCACGCGAGCGACGCTCGTGCACACCGACGAGCTCGGCGTTGGCCACGCCATCGTGGACCTGGCGACGGGAACCACCGTGGCGCGGATCGCGGACGCGTACCTGGGAGCGTCCGCGTGGAGCGCCGACGGTCGCTACCTGTTGGCGGGCTCCAAACTGGTCCGCACGGCGGACTTGAGCGTCGTCCACGACTACACCACCGGCCAACTCCATGACCTCGAGCTCGACGCCACGGCCGAGTACGTAGACGCGTCCTCCTACGCCGTCTCCGGCACCCTCCGCATCGATGGTGGGGTGGGCATCGAGTTCCGCGGCATCGTCGAAGGCAACGAGTCCCAGAGGTACGTGCTTCCCCAAGCTCGCGCGCCGCAGAAGCCGTCGCTCGAGATCGAGTTGATCGGCCATCCGTGGCGCCTGCATGCGTGGCAGACCTCACGTACCTACGACTACGGTTTCGAACCCGACGAGTGGTGGGGCTCCGTGACGGACACCACCCTCGACGAGGATCAGCCGTGGGTTCCACTCCGGTTGTGGCGCGCACCCTGACACCCATCGACCCATGGGACGGCGGTACCAGTGGTCGGACGAGGATCGCCATCCGTGACGCGACGATGCCGGATTCGCGCCCATTCGTGATTCGCGCTTGCGGCATTCTCAGCCTCGCCTGGCAGAGCCGAGTATTCCACTGGCGGATGCCGTCCTGGACAGCTTTTCGATCGCGACTGACTCACGCTCCACGAGCCGGGGCGCAGCAACGAGCGTGACTGCTGGTGATGAGCGGTCAGCTCACCGCAGGAACTGCGCAAGGTGGCGCATTGAGGAATACCCTTCCTCAGTGGATCATCGTGGCAGCGGCTGACTGGCTACATGATCGTGCAGGCCTACTCAGTAGTCATTTGCAGAAATCGGGCGTCCGCCATGTTTCACGATTTGGCCCCGACTTCCGCCAGAATCAATGACCCTCTACAACCCAACCACCCTTGACGCCCCCCACCCCCCCGCTCTATCCTGAGCCTTGACCCTGAGTTACTCAGGGTCACGACAGGAGGCGCGATGCCCCGCCCGGCCCACAAGCAGCTCCAGATCTTGGACGCCCTCCAGGAGGCGTACGAACGCGACGGTCGGCTCCCCGAGCTCACCGACCTCGCGCGCCGCTTCGACATCCGCTACCCCACCCTGCGCGAGCACCTGGGCGCGTTGGAGACGAAGGGGCACCTGCAGATCGTCGCCCGCGGCCCGGGGCGCAGCCCCGAGGTGACGCTGCTCCGCGGCGGGCGTGGGGTACCGATGTACGGCGAGATCGCCGCCGGCCTGCCGGTCGGCGAGGCCGCCGAGCCCGAGGGCTACCTGGCGGTCCGTGGCCGCAGCGATCGTTTCGCGCTGCGGGTGCGCGGCGACTCGATGGCCGACCGCATCGAGGACGGTGACGTGGTGCTCTTGCAGCGCCGCACCCCCGAGCGCCAGGACGAGATCTGCGCGGTGCGCGTCGGCGACGACGAGAGCACCCTCAAGTACCTCGGTTGGATCGGACCGGCGCGGCGCCCCACCCGCTACCGGTTGCGGCCGCACAACCCCGACTACCCCACCCTCGACGTCGCGCCGGCCGACCTGCGCGTCGACGGGGTCTTCCACGGCCTGCTGCGCGGCGACGTCGTCCGCGATCTGCTCGTCGAAGGAGGCCCCACCGCCCCCTGAGTCCCGCAGGTTCCCCACCACGACGAAGGCGCGTCCCCACCAAGCCGCCAAGCAGGAAGGACGCGCCCTCGTTCCGCCCAAGTCGCATCGGCAGCCGAAGCTGCCGCGGCCGCACACGCGGCTGGACCTGGTGCTGCGCGCATCGTAGCACCCGAAGGACGCCCGATGGACACGCGCTTCCTCTCCCCTACCCCACCCCCGAACGCCCGCGCGAACGCCCGCACGGGGGGCGCCGCTCGACCGCGCCGCGGCCGGAGCGAACGCGCCCCCACCCCGCCGCCGCTGTTCGCCCTCCTCGAGTCGCCGAACGCCCCGGAACCGCACACGGACGCCACCCCCGACGACGGCCTGCGGACCGTGGCCGTGGTCGTCGAGCCGCTGCCGCTGTGGCTCGCGATCCGGGACGAACCGACCCTCGCGCGCGCACCGTTGGTCGCGCAGGACGAGGGCCGCGTGATCCACGCCAACCCCGCAGCGCGCCGACTCGGCATCACCCGCGGCATGCGCCTCGACGGCGCCCGCCTCCGCGCCCCCGGCCTCGAGGTCGTCGACGCCACCGAGCCTCGCTTGGCCCAGGGGTGGCGCGACCTGGTGCGCGAGCTCGCCGGCTGGACGCCCTGGCTGGAGGCCGACCGCCGAGGCCACGCGTACCTCCGCCTCGACGCTGCGGAGGCCGCCCGGCTCGCCGCCCACCTGGGCGCGCGCGTGGGCGTCGCCGACGACCTGGAGACCGCCGAGCTCGCCGCCCTCGCCGGCCGGCCGGGCGAAGCGCAGACGCTCCCCGAAGGGGGCGGCGGCGCCTTCCTCGAGCGGCTGCCGCTGCGCTTCCTGCGCGGCGTCGGGCTGCCCGAACGCGAGCTCACCCGCCTGCGCTGGTTGGGGCTCGCCACCGTGGGCGACCTGGCGCGCTGGACCGGCGATCAGCTCCGCGCCTACCTCGGCGACACCGCCGAGGCGCTGCGTCCGTACCTGTACGGTCCCCGCCGACACCGGGTGGCGGCCTGGCAACCGCCCCTGGTGCTGCGCCGCACGCTCGCCTTCGAACACGCGCTCTTCGAACCGCACGAGCTCGAGCCCGCCCTCGACCGCCTCGCGCGCTCCCTCGCACTCGACCTCGGTGGGCGCGCCGCCCGCCACGTCACGGTCGCCACCGAGGGATCCGGCGGTGCCCTGTCCGCCACCCGGGTGGCCAAACGGCCGCTGCACCGCGCCGGCCAGATCCGCCAACAAGCGCTCTTCGCGCTCCGCGACAGCGGCGCCGCGGCGACCGGCATCGACGCCCTGAGCGTGGAACTGGCCGAACCCGAGCGCGTCGCCGAAGCGACCGGCCTATGGGACGCCCGCGCCCACCGCGAACGCGCCGTCGACTCGGTGTTGGAGCGCCACCCCCGCGCCCTCGTGCAGGTGCGCTGGGGCGACCCCCACGCCCCCGCCGCCGACCTCGCCTGGAGCTGGGGGGCGCTCGAGGACGCCGCGCGGCCTGGCGCCGACGCTGCACGCCGTCCGAAGCGCGACGCCGCGCGCGCAGCGACGCCCGCACGCCGCGGGCTCGAAGCCCCTGCGGGTGCCGTCGCCCCCGAAGCGCTGCACGCTGCTCCACTGCAGCTGGCCCACGCCGACCGCCCCACCGTCGACGCCCCGGTGCTCGCAGCCCGCGACGACGCCCGCCCCCACCGCCCCGCCTTCCCAGCCGAGGGCGACCGCTGGGTGCGCCCCCTCGCCACCGCGCCCTCCTCTCCCCTACCGACACCGGGCGAACTCCTTCGCGATCCCCTCCGTGACCCCGACCTGGTGCGCGCCGAGCGTTGGCCCGGCACGCGCCGGGTCGCCTGAGGTCTGCCGTGCGACGCGTCATGGAACCGGCGATCGTTCGCTGCCGCGACGGCCGCCCCGTGGAGGTGCGCTGGCCGCAACCGGCCCCGACGACCACCGTCCACGTAGCCCAAGTCCTCGACGACTGGGACTACGTCGGCCGCTGGTGGGCCACCGAAGTGCGCCGCCGCTACCGCTTGCTCGAGGGCGACGGCGGCCGCCGCGTCGAGGTGTTCGAGGAGGGAGATGCTTGGTGGGTGTCGCGCGCGAGCGATTGAGCACGCTGCTGTGCACCCGCTCCACCTTCAGCTTCGGCGCCGCCACCGCGAGCCCGACGACCCTGGTTCGGCGCGCCGCCGAACTCGGCTATCGGAGCGTCGCGCTCACCGATCGGCTCAACGTCACCGGCGCGGTGGAGCTGTTCCAGGCAGCCCGCGCGAGCGGGCTCCAGGCGCTGATCGGCGCCACCGTGCCGGTGCGGCTCGAGGACGCCGACGTCGTGCCCTTGGTGCTCCTCGCCACCTCCCGCGCCGGCTACGCCACCCTCAACGAACTGCTCACCCACGCGCACGCGCGCGAAGAGCGCGACGTGCCCTGGCCCGTGCTCCTAGCGCACACGCACGACCTCGTGTGCCTGACAGGCTCTCGCGAGGGCCTTCCGGCGCGCTTCCTCGCCAGCCGGCGCGTGGCCGACCTCGATCGCCGCATCCGCGAGCTCAAGGGGGCCTTCCCCGACCGGCTCTACGTCCAGCTCTTCCACGACCGCCTCCCCTGGGACGACCGACGCGCGCGCGTCCTGCGCCGGTTCGCCCAGGACGTCGGCCTTCCCACCGTCGCGGCACCCGAAGTCCGCCACGCCCATCCCCAGGATCATCGTCTGCTGGACGCTCTGCTCTGCGCGCGCCTCGGCATCGACGTCGACACCCCCCACCCACAGCGTCCCCAGAACGAGGGGGGCGCCATGGTCGCGCCGGCCGTCGTCGCCGAACGCCTCCCCTTCCCCGAATCGGCCGCCAACGCCGACTGGGTCGCCGAGCGCGCCGCCTTCGACCTCCTGCCCGAACGCCTCGTGCCCCCCAAGGCGCGCGTCCCGCGCGGGCTCACCGCGGGCGCCCACCTCGAGCGTCGCTGCTACGAAGCCCTGATCCAGCGCTACACGGGCGAGCCGCTCGCGCACGCCCGCATCAAGCTCGAGTCCGAACTCGCCACCATCCGCGCCCTCGGCCTCGACGACTTCTTCCTCGTCGCCGCGGAGGTCACCGACTACTGCCGCGCCCACGGCATCTTGGCCGCCGGCCGCGGCTCCGCCGCCGCTTCCATCTGCTGCTACCTCCTCGGGATCACCCAAGCCGACCCCATCGCCCACGACCTGCTCTTCGAGCGCTTCCTCCACACCGGCAAGGACGCGATGCCCGACGTGGACATCGACATCTCCTCCGCCCGACGCGATCAGGTGCTCGCCTGGGTCGAGGAGCGCTTCGGCGCCACGACCGAGGCGATGGTCGCGAACAAGATCACCTACCGGCTGCCATCCGCCCTCCAAGACCTCGGGCGCGCGCTCGGCATCCCGGCTGAGCAACGCGCCGCGCTCACGCGCGCTCTCGGCCGCGACTTCCGCCACCTCTCCCCTGCCCGAGCCCGCGAAGCAGCGGTCGTGTTCGACGAGATCCTCGGCGACGCCCCCGTCAAGGAGCACCTGCTCGGCCTGCTCGAACGCATGGAACCGCGCCACGTCCGCCACCTCGCGCCGCACTCCGGCGGGGTCGTCCTCGCACGCGATCCCCTCACCCACTACTCGCCCTTGGAGCGCTCGAGCGGCGGCATCAAGCTGCTCCAGTTGGACAAGGACGACGCCGAAGCGCTCGGTCTGATCAAGCTCGACCTCTTGGGGCTCCGGATGCTCGCCGCGCTCGAGCGCGCGCGCGAAGAGGTCTTCCGCGTCGAGGGGACCTGGCTCGACCTTGCCGCGTTGCCCGACGACCCGCGCGTTTGGGACCTCGTCGCCGACGGCGCCACCATGGGGCTCTTCCAGATCGAGAGCCCCAGCCAGGTGAACACCGCCAAGGCGATGCGCGCTCGCACGATGAAGGACCTGGCGCACCAGATCGCGCTCATCCGCCCCGGACCCATCCAATCGGGCACCGTCCACCCCTACCTCAAGCGCCACCGCGGCTTGGAGCCGATCACCTACTGGCATCCGAGCCTCGAGCCCATCCTCGCCAAGTCGTACGGCGTGCTCCTGTTCCAGGAGGACGTGCTGCGCATCGCGGTGCACTTCGCCGGCATGAGCTGGATCGAAGCCGACCGCTTCCGCAAGAAGGTCTCCGGCTTCCGCGACCTGGCCGACATCGAGCCCGACCGCGTCCGCTTCATCGAAGGCGCGCGCGCCACCGTCGGCGCGACGCACGCGGAAGCCGACCACGTGTTCGACGCGATCAAGGCGTACCAGGGGTACGGGTTCGCAGAATCGCACGCTTGGGCCTTCGCCCTGCACGCGTACGCATCCGCATGGATCCGCCTGCACCACCCGGCGGCCTACCTAGCCGCCATCCTCACCGAGGAGCCGGGCATGTGGTCGCCCGGCACCAAAAGGCAAGAGGCGCGCGCTTGGGGGGTGCCGTTCCTCCCGCTCGACGTCAACCGCTCCGGCGTCCACTACCGCGTCGAGCGCGCGGCCGACGGGCGCCTCGCGGTTCGACCCGCGCTGACCGCCGTCAAGCACGTCGCGGTCGACTTCGCCCGCAACCTGCTCATCGAGCGCCTGCGCCACGGCCCGTACGCCGAGGTCGACGACGCCGTACGACGCGTGGACGCCCCGCGGGACGCCTGGGAAGCGCTCGTGCGAGCCGGCGGCTTCGATGCGCTCGGACCCCGGCGTCCGGCCCTGTACCGCACGGGCGTCGCCGCCCGTAGCGCCGACACGATCGATGCCACGCCGCTCTTCGAGGCATCGGCATCGACGCCGGAACTCGCGCCCTTGCCGCTGGAGGAGCGTTTCGTTTGGGACCACCACACGACGCGCATGTCGACCTTGGAGCTCCACGCGCTGGATCTGGTCCGCGACCAGCTCGCCGAGCTCGCCGCCATAACGTTATGGCAGGTTCGCAACCGACCCCGGAAGAGCCGGTGCCGCACCGCCGGGCTCGTCGTCAGCCGTCAGCGCCCCCCCACGGCCAAGGGCTTCGCGTTCTTCGTGATCGAGGACGGCGCCACCCGCGGACAGGTCATCATCTCGCCCGACCTGTGGGCCGCGCACCGCACGCTGCTTCGCGACGCCGCGATCCTCATCGTGGATGCGGTCGTGGAAGACACCGGCTACCAGTTGACCCTCAGGGCCGAGCGCCTGGCCGCGCTTCCGACCCCCGTCGCCGTCCGTGGCTACCACTACGGGTGAGGTCGCGGCGGTGGGGGAGATCTGCGGTGCACCTCGCCGAGTGGCGGCGCCCCACGGCGCGACGACCCACGCCCAAGGACGGGCCGCCGCGGAGCCGATCCGGCAGGGGAGGGCGGCCCACCGTCGCGCCCGCCATAACGTTATGGCGGCCCCGCTCGTCCCGGGGCCGCCATCGTCACGGCTCTCGCTTAGTCGGTGTGGTTATCGTGCCTCACGCACACCTGCGCGTGCGCACCGAGTTTCGTCAGCCGCGCAACTCTTCGAGCGCCGCCGCGACCTCGTCCGCATGCTCTTCCGGCTTGACCTTCGGCCACACCCGGGCGACCGCCCCGGCCGGGTCGATCAGGTACGTGATCCGCGGCACCCCCATGTACGTCTTGCCGTACCTGCTCTTCTCGATCCAGGCGCCGTACGCCTCGAGCATGCCCTTCTCGGGATCGATGAGCAGCGGGAAGTTGAGCTCGTACTTGTCCGCGAATTTGCGGTGCGCCTTGGCGTCGTCCGCCGACACGCCCCACACCACCGCGTCGAGCCCTTCGAAACGGGGGAGACCATCGCGGAACGCGCACGCTTCCTTCGTGCAACCCGGCGTGTCATCCCTGGGGTAGAAGTACAGCACCAACCACTTGTCGTTGGCGTCCGCGAGCGACCGCGACGTGCCGTCCTGATCGACGAGCGCGAACGCAGGCGCGGCCTGACCGACTTCGAGCATGGAGCACCTCCAAACCCCGAGGTTACGTCCCAAGCGCCGGGCGAACCGTGTCCCGGCACCGGCTCGCCCTCGCCACGCGCCCCTCAGGGTCGCAGCTCGAAGCGCCCTCGCTCCGCGCCTCAGCTTCTGGGAGGTGCCGGCAGGCGGCCATCGGACGGCACCGAGCCCTCACGGCCTTCCGCGACCGCGCGAGGCCCTACGGCCCCCGGCAGCGCCTCCACGGGCGGACGCTGCGCGGTTCGGCCCTCGTCCTTAGCCACCACCGCCGCAACCTCGGCCGGCAGCATGCGCGCGTCGCTGATCCACACCAGCGGCCGCTCCTCGAAGGTCGCCGACGCCAACGCGTCGGCCACTGCCTCGTCGCCCTCGGGCACCGCCCGCAGACCCTGCGAACCACCCCAAACCACCCAGCCGCTGCGCTCGCCGTCGCTCGCCCAGGCCACCGCCACGGGCGCCTGCGTGCCGCCATAAAAGTCGGACCAGCCGATCAGCACCGGAAACCGCAAACCGATCTCGTCGGCGCGCTCGAGCCGGAGCCGAGCGCCCTTCCAAACCGGACCCGAGCGCTGCAAACTCACGAACGTGGAGTTCGGGCGCCGCGCCGTTGGTTTCACGAAGACACAGAACGAGGACATACGGTGCGACCTTTCGTACCGTTCAGCACGAGCTTCGACCGGTCTTGGCAGACGCGGCGCGATGGGTGGAACCGCGGCTCGACCGCGGGCTTGTAGGCAGGAACTCTATCACCGGTCGTGGGCATCCGGAGGGCGCGCGGGCCGAGGCGCACCGCGTGGGATTCGGTCGAGCAGCGCCCCGACTCCGTCCCCTCGAGGGGACGGCGGGGCGCCAGACGGCCCGGGAGTGCCGGTCTTCGCGCAGCGCAGAGCGCGCGCACCGGACCCCACCGTTCGACCTAGCGCGCCCGCGGCGCTGTGCCTGATCGACCCAGGGAAGGCGCCGCGGCGCCGCAGCCACGATCCCGATAGGGGAGAGGAGGGGACTACGCCTGAGCAGTGGGACGAACGGGGGACCGTCGCCGGTGTCAGTCCGTGTCGATCAGCGCGACGACCTTGTCGAGGAGCGCACGGAGCTCCGCCAACCGCTCGTCGTCGAGACGCACGACGTGCTTGCGTTGCAGCAGCCGCCGCGTGGCGTTCATCCGCTCGATGACCTCGTCCCCGAGCGTCCGCTCGACGACGACATCGGCGCGGACCTCGGTGATGCGGCGCCGGATCTGCGAGAGGCTCAGATCCTCGCGGATGGCCTCGTCGAGCAGCCGCTGGCGCTCATGGGCATCGTCGACCCGCGCGAGGGCTTGGGCCTTGGTGAACGCCAACCGCCCCGAGCGCACGGCGTCCAGCAGCTCTTCGGGGAAGGAGAGGATGGGCACCCGGTTCGCGAGGAACGACGCCGGCGTGAAGCGCCCCAACCGCTCGAAGAGGCCGACCGCCGCCCCCTTGTGCGCCCCGGCGAACCGGCCTTGACCCGTTCGACCGCGCGACTCCTGGACGACCTCGCCGATCAGTGCCAGAGAGCCCGCCCGATCGAGGTCGAGGCTGAGCTGCAGCAACTGCAGGACCGCCTCGGTCTCTTCGACCGCGTTGAGGTCCTCGCGCTGGAGGTTCTCCATGATGGAGATCTCGAGCGCCTCGCGATCGTCGATATCGAGGACGATCGCCGGTACGTCGGTCAGGCCCGCCTCGCGCGCCGCACGCGTGCGTCGCTCACCCGCCACGAGCTCGTAGCGATCGCCGACGCGGCGCACCAGCACCGGCTCGAGCACGCCGCGCTCGCGGATCGACGCCGTCAACTGCGCCAGGCCGACCGGGTCGAGGAACTGGCGCGGCTGCCGCTCGTTGTAGATGATCGCGTCGATCGGCACCGTTCCGACTGCACGGTCGCCCTCGGGCGCACCGCCGAGGTCGCCGAGGATCGCCTCGAACACCGCTGCGCGGTCGAGGTCGGTCCGCCGGCGCTTGGTGCTCACAAGCGGCCGCCGAGGGCGGCGACCAGTTCGGCCGTGACTTGACGCACCTCGAGGTCGGCCTCGCTACCCGGGGCGTAGACCGGGATCGGCATTCCCTGCACCTGCGCGTCGCTGTAGTAGGCGGGCCGGCTTGCCAGCGGCGTGGAGATCGGCGCCAGCGCCGGCAACTGCGCGGCGATGATCTCGTGGCTCTCGCGGTCGTGGCGGGTGCGGCGATCGTGCTGGGTGAGGACGAACAGGGCGATGCTCAGGTCGCGCGCCGCCTTCTTGTACTCGCGCACCATCTTGATGACGGTCGGGATGCCGTCGAGGCCCTTGCGGTTGGTCGGCAGCGGCACCACGACCCGGTCCGACGCCACGACCGCCAAGGCCGATAGCTGCCCCAGGCTCGGCGGTGGGTCGATGAGCACGACGTCGTACCCGTCGAGCTTGCGGACCGCCTCGCGCAGGCGGAGGACGCCCAGGAACACGCTCAGGATCTCGCGCTCGATGATGGCGATGTTCAGGTGGGCCGGGATGAGGTCCATCCCGTGGACCCGGAACGGCGCCGGAAGCGCCAACTCGGCGTCCTCCGCGCCCTCCTCGCTCGAGCCGAGGATGGCCGGGTAGACGGTCTGTTCGAGCGCGATGTCGTCCTCGACGCCGAGCCACTTGGTCAGGTTCGCCTGAGGGTCCATGTCGATGAGCAGCACGCGCCTGCCTTGCTCGGCCAGCACGTAGCCCACGTCGCGGACGGTGCTCGTCTTGGCAACGCCCCCTGCATGGTTGAAAAAGGTCAGGACGACCATGGCCTCAGCTCCTGCGTCCGCTCGGCCGGTCCGGTCGAGGCATCACGATGGCGGCATCATAACCAGGGCTCCGAAGGCGCGTGCCCCGTCCCACCCGGTCCATCGCGCCGCGCATGATCCTTGGCGAGAGGCACTTCCACGCGAACGGACCCGTCGGCGACGCGGCTCGCACGACAGCACGGCGTGAAGCCAACGACGGGGACGGGGTTCCGGGGCCGGTAGCCATAACGTTATGGCGCCCACGTCGCGCAGTTCGCGCCAGGTACCGCGTCCTTCCCGTTTCGCTCCGCATCGCGGTCATGGCGGCCCGGGCGGTCCCCCATCCTTCCCACCATCCGCGCCCGCGCTTCGCCCCACCCGGGCGCACGTCAGCCTGCTCGCCAGCGACAGGAATCGATCGCGCGCGCCAGAGCCCACAGCCGCTCCGCGAGGCGCACGAGGGCCGCTCGCTCGCGCCCCGCCCCGCGCCCACGCCGGACGTGGGGCGTCTGCGACGAGCGGGGGCGTGCTCGCGCACGCACCGAAACGGGAAAGCTGCGGTACCGCGATGCCCCGGTCGTTCGACGCGCGCGCACGCTACAGCGTACCGAACGCGTTCTTCCGCGACAAACGGGGAAATGGTGGGACCAGGGTGCGCGCACGGGGAGGATGGGGGACCTACGAACCGGGGAGCCTGCGGGACCGAGGCGGCATCGGGTTCGAGTCCCGCAGCTTTCCCTCCTCGGTCGATCGCCGGGTGCGCAGCGGGACTGGTGTCGTTCGGTCTTCATCACCACCCCCCGCCGCACCGACGCCACCGGATTGCCGGGGCGTCGGCTCGGCTCGGTCGCCGTCAACGGGAAGAGCAGGGGACTTGCGGCGCAGTGCGCGGCGAGCGGGGAATTCGCGGGGGTCCACGTGGTCGGTGGCTCGGTCTTGGGTTGGATCGGGTACCCGTTCGCCGCACACCACGAGCGCCGCAGGCGCGTTCGTGTTGCTTGTACGTTTAGGATCTTGCATTACCATTCCCTTTAGGGGGTCCCGTCCAGGCCGTGCTGGACGCATCCGTGTCGTCGAACCGGGAAGGGCCGGGGACCGAGGCGGGAGCGGACGGGGACCGAGGC
>JAGXHO010000053.1 GCA_024636105.1 Trueperaceae bacterium
GCATGGTGGGCGTCGACGAGCAGGGCGAGCGCCTCGACCCCGCGGATCGCGTCGCCAACGACCACGACGCCTTCGTGACCATCGTGCTCGAGAACCTGAAGGCGGCCGGAGTGCAACAGGCCGCCAAGGACGACCGCATCGAGTTCACCAGCCTCGCGCCCTGGCCGGGCACCTTCCTGTGCGCCGAGGGGCGCTACCCGGAGTGGGGCCGCGAGCGCCGCGCGGGCATCTTCGTCGGTCCCGAGTTCGGCACCGTCAACCGCCCCGACCTGGTCGACGCCGCCAAGGAAGCCGGCGACGCCGGCTTCGACGTGGTGATCGCCTGCGGCTTCAACTACGACGCGCACGCCACCGAGTTCGCCAAGCTGGGCGCCATCCCGGTCCTCAAGGCGCGCATGAACGCCGACCTGCACATGGCCGACGACCTCAAGACCACCGGCAAGGGCAACCTGTTCGTCGTGTTTGGCGAGCCCGACATCGAGGTGCGGCCGGCCGCCGACAACCAGCTGGAGGTCGAGATCAAGGGCGTCGACGTCTTCGACCCCAGCACCGGCGAGGTCCGCGCCGACGACGTCGACGGCATCGCCCTGTGGATGGTCGACACCGCCTACGATGGCGAGTCGTTCTTCGTCCGCCACGCCTACTTCCTCGGCGCCAACGACCCGTACAAGGCGCTCAAAACCACCCTCAAGGCCGAGATCGACGAGGAGGCCTGGGACTCGCTGCGCAGCGCCGTCTCGCGGCCGTTCCCCAAGCCGAGCAGCGGACGGATCGCGGTCAAGGCGATCAACCACTTGGGGGACGAGGTGATGAAGGTGTTTCGGGTGTGATGCCAGTCGCGACATGCGTAGCACGAACGAGCTATCGCGGGCGTCTGGAACCGGCTACCGGGTTGCGGAAGGGGAGGCAGTAGGCGTGACGCTGGCTTACGATGCCGCTATGGCCGAGATCGCCTCCGCCCAACTGGCGTCGCGTGCGCGCCTGGCGAACTACACGTTTGCCGAGGCGGCGCGGTACGTGCGCATCCCGGCTTCGACTGTCCGTTACTGGGCGAAGGGTGGGTCGGTCACGACCGCAGATCGGCGCATCCACTTCGAGCAGGTACTTGCGGGGCCACCTCGTCAAGCGCTCACGTTCGTGGACTTGACAGAGTTGCTCGTGGTCCGGGAGCTTCGTGAGACCTTCAACCTTAGCCTGCGGACCATCCGCCGCGCACAGGGGTACGTCGAGCAGGCGCTCGATCGACCTTGGTACCTTTACGAGCTCGGGGTCCACGGCCGCGACATCTTCATCAGCCACGTTGAGGCGACACCGATCGCTGCGACCCGTTCCGGCCAATTGGCGTTCGCAGGCTTCCTCGACGAACTCCTCCTCCGGGTGCAAGCGGATGAGCATGGCGTCCCAAAGGACATCTTCCCGCGCATCGCCGGAAGCTCGGAGCCCCATCCCGTCAGGATCAGCCCGATCGTCGCCTTCGGCGCCCCGACCGTTCGGGACACGGGCATCCGGACCAGCACGATCGCGTCTCGGTACGACGCAGGCGAGGACATCGACGACATCGCACGGGACTACGGCATCCCCCGTGATCTCATCGCCGACGCGATTCGCTTCCAAGTAGCCGCTGCCTGAACGGTGCGGTTCTTCGTCGACGAGAACCTCGATGGGCCGGCGTTCGTCGAGCCGCTGCGCAGAGCAGGGATCGACCTCGTGCGCCATCGCGACCTGTTCGCTCAAGGCGTGCCGGACACGACCTGGCTTCCAGCCGTGGCGGCAGATGGTTTGATCATTCTCACGGCGGACGTACGCATTCGCTTCCGGCCGCTCGAAGTGGCGGCCATCGTCGAATCGCGTGCAAGCGTCCTCATGATACGCAAGGGAAAGAACATGACGCATCCGCGGTTGGCGGCGCTCTTGATCCGCTCCCAACCCGTCGTTACGACCTTCTTCGCCACATGCATGGCTCCGTGCGTCGCCGTCCTTACGAGCAGGCCAGACTCGGACGATCCACTCGAGACCAAGCCGGGCAAGATCTCAGCCAAGAGCCTTGGGGGTCGGTAGGCTTGAGTCCCGAAGGGCCCCAGCATAAAGATGCCAACGCGCGCTACGCTTCGTCCATTGATGCACGCGTTCGTTCGACGCGACGGCGCTCTTGGTGCCCACGATGCCAAGGCCATCGTCGCCTCGAAGCTTCCGGGCGGAAGCCAGATCTTCGTGGACCTGGAGAACCCGTGCGCGGACTGACGGGATCGCCCGCTGCCATTCGAGGCCGCTCGCATCCGGTGAGTGCACGCGCACTGCCGAAAGAGCTATCGCGATTTATGCAGGCTTATAGCGACATGACGCTATACATAGACATAAGCGGCAAATGGGGTATCCATCTAATCGGCGTAGTCGTATAGTTGGTCGTGGACGGCCCGGTTGCTGGTGTGGATTATCCTCGGTCGGTCGGCGAGATGCAGGCGTGGTTCGCGACAGATGCGGCCTGTCGCGACTACTTGGAGTGGATTCGGTGGCCGGACGGGTACTCGTGTGTGGCGTGCGGCTCGCGCGGCGGTTGGAGGTTGGAGGATGGACGTTGGCGCTGCAGGGCGTGCGATGCGCGAACGTCGGTCACGGCTGGCACGATCTTCGACCGAACGCGCACGCCGTTGACGGTGTGGTTCCACGCCATCTGGGCGTTCGCGACCGCGAAGGATGGCGTGTCCGCCGCGGGGTTGCAGCGGACCCTCGAGATCGGCTCGTACCAGACCGCGTGGGCGATGCTGCAGCGCCTCCGGTCGGTGGTGGTGCGTCCCGAGCGGGAGAGGCTCGCTGGCCGGGTGGAGGTCGATGAGACCTACTACGGTGCTCATGAGGTGGGTCTGCGGGGTGGTCGTGCTCGCGGGGGGAAGGCGCTGATCGGTATCGCCGTGGAGGCTGAGGAGGGTGGCGGGCTCGGTCGTTGCCGCATGGGTTCGCTCGAGGACGTGTCGGCCGCGACGCTGACGTCGTTCGTGAGCGTTCACGTGGCACTCGGCTCGCGTGTCGTAACCGACGCGTGGAAGGGGTACTTGCCGCTCGGGCGGGCGGGATTCGAGCACGAGGCGCGCAGCCAGCGGGCGGCGCGCCGTGCAGGTGAGGACGTGAACGCCTTGCTGCCCGGTGTGCATCGGGTCGCGTCGCTGTTCAAGCGTTGGCTGTTGGGCACGCATCAGGGTGCGGTTGGCCACGAGCATCTACCGGGGTACATGGATGAGTTCGTGTTCCGCTTCAACCGGCGCACGTCCAGGAGTCGAGGCATGGTGTTCTTCCGCGTGTTGCAGTTGGCCATGCAGCACGCGCCGGTTCGTTACCGCGAGTTGATCGTCAACCCGAGGCCGGGCAGCGTGTCCCCAACGCCACCAACGGCACGTGGACAGCCGCCGAGCCTGGAGCGACCCCATCCCGATCGCCCCTGGAGAAGGGGTACTGACGCCAACGCCGATTAGATGGATACCCCATTGCACGCTTATAGCGCCATGGCGCGATACATGGACATAAATGGCAATAATCGAGTCGAAACGCGTATAGGGACCGACGGACCCCCACCCACGACCCCCACCCCGGACCCCGCATGACCTTCCTCATCGCCGACTCCTTCGCCGACGGCCTCGCCCGCCTGACGCCCGACGAGCAAGCGGTCGCCAAGGCAACCGCCTTCGACCTCCAGCAGGACCGCACCCGCGCCGGAATGAGCTACCACGCGCTAGGCAAGGCGAAGGACAAGCGCTTCGCCTCCGTGCGGGTGAACGACGACCTGCGCGTGATCGTCCACCGCACCCCCCAGAGCCTGCTGCTCTGCTACGTCGGCCACCACGACGAGGCCTACCGCTGGGCCGAGCGCCGCAAGCTCGAGGCGCACCCCACCACCGGCGCCATGCAGATGGTGGAGGTCCGCGAGCGCGTCGAGAACGTGGTCAAGCGCGTGGTGGTGGCGGAGGCGATCGAGACGGCCGAGCGCCCGCTCTTCGCGCACCTCGACGAGGCCGCCCTCCTCGCCTACGGCGTCCCGCTCGAGTGGGTGCCCGACGCGCAGGCCGCCACCGAGTCCAGCCTCTTCGACCTCGCCGAGCACCTGCCCGCCGAGGCCGCCGACGCGCTGCTCACCCTCGCCGTGGGCGAGGTGCCCGAGGTGGCGCAGCCCGCGCCCCCCGAGGCCGATCCCTTCGCGCACCCGGCGGCGCAGCGGCGCTTCCGCGTGGTCGACGACGTCGACGCGCTCGCGACAGCGCTCGACGCCCCCTGGGAGCAGTGGGCGGTGTTCCTGCACCCCTCGCAGCGCGAGCTGATCGACCGCGAGTTCGGCGGCCCCGCCCGCGTCGCAGGCTCCGCCGGCACGGGCAAGACCGTCGTGGCGCTGCACCGCGCCGTCCACCTCGCCGAGCACGACGAGCACGCCCGCGTGCTGCTGGCCACCTTCTCCGACGTGCTCGCGCGCCACCTCGAGGTCAAGCTGCGGGTCCTGACCCGCCATCGCCCACGGCTGCGCGAGCGGATCGACGTGGCCACCCTTGCCGGGCTTGCCGCGCGCCTGCACCGCGCCCAGTTCGGTCGCGACGCCGTCGTCGTCGACCCCACGATGCTGGGATCGCTGCTCGGCGACGCCGCGGCCGCGACCGGTGCCCCCTTCGCCACCGGCTTCCTGATGACCGAATGGGACCAGGTGGTCGACGCTTGGCAACTTCGAGACTGGGACGCCTACCGAAGCGTGCAGCGCCTTGGCCGCAAGGTCCGCCTCCCGGAATCGGCGCGAGCGCAGGCATGGGCCGCTTTCGAGCGAGTGTGGAACGAACTCGACGTTCGTGGCCTGACGACCGAGGCAGCCGTCTACCAGACCCTTGCGGACGCTTACGCCCGAGGCGGCGGGGCTCCCTACGACCACGTGGTGCTGGACGAGGCCCAGGACGCCAGCGCGGCCCAGCTCCGCTTCCTGGCGCAACTGGTGGGCGACCGGCCCAACGGCCTCTTCTTCGCCGGCGACCTCGGCCAGCGCATCTTCCAGCAACCCTTCTCGTGGCTCTCGGTGGGCGTCGACGTCCGCGGCCGCGCCCGGACGCTCAAGGTCAACTACCGCACCAGCCACCAGATCCGCACCCGCGCCGATCGACTGCTCGACGACCGCACCGACGACGTCGACGGCGAGACCCAAGTGCGCCGCGGCACGATCAGCGTCTTCGATGGCCCCGAACCGCGGGTCGAGCGCTTCGCCGACGCCGATACCGAAGCGCGTGCCGTCGGCGCCTGGCTCCGGGAGCGCGTGGGGGCCGGCGCCCCGCCGCATGAGGTCGGCGTGATCGTCCGGCACGACGCTCTCCTCGATCGAGCACGCGCTGCCCTCGCCCATGCCGGGCTCCCGAGCGCCGTGTTGGACGGGACCGCGACCCCGCCCGACGGGCACGTCGCGATCGCCACCATGCACCAGGCGAAGGGCCTCGAGTACCGCGCCGTGGCCGCCATGGCCTGCGACGAGGACGTGCTGCCGCTGGCCGAACGGCTTGCGACGGCCAGCGACATGAACGAGCTCCAGGAGGTCCACGAGACGGAGCGGCACCTCCTCTACGTGGCGGTCACGCGGGCGCGGGACGAACTGTGGGTGTCGGGCGTGGCGCCTGGATCGGACTACCTGGCCGACCTCTAGCCGCCGCCACAGCGGCGACGAGGAGCCCCACGGCGTACCCTCACCCCATGCGCGAGATCGAACTCCTCTACTTCGACGGGTGCCCCTCGTGGACCCACGCCTGGGCGGCGCTGGGGCAGGCGTTGGTCGAGGAGCAGATCGACGCGACCGTCCGGCTGCGCGACGTCGCCGGCATGGAGCCCGAGGCACTGGCTGGGTTCGCCGGTTCGCCGACCGTGCGCGTCGACGGCGTGGACCTGTTCGGCTACGCGGGCCCGGCGGTCATGGCCTGCCGGCGGTACGGCGATCCCCCGGCCCAGGGATGGCCGAGCGTCGAGGCGCTTCGAGCCCAGCTGAAGGCCGCGGCGGCCGGCGGCTCCTAGACCGGCGTCCGCAGCAGCCGCAACCCGTTCGCCACCACGATCACGCTGGTGCCGACGTCGGCGAACACCGCCATCCACATCGTGCCGATGCCCGCGAGCGTGATCCCGAGGAACACGGCCTTGACGCCGATCGCGAACGCGATGTTCTGGACCAGGATCCTGCGCGTCGCATGCGACAGCCGCACGAAGCGCGCGACCTTGCCGAGGTCGTCGTCCATGAGCGCCACGTCGGCCGTCTCGATCGCGGTGTCGCTGCCGGCGGCCCCCATCGCGAAACCGACGTCGGCGCGCGCGAGCGCGGGGGCGTCGTTGATGCCGTCGCCCACCATCCCGACCGCCCCTCCGCGGGACCGCAACTCGGCGATGGCGGCGGCCTTGTCCTCCGGAAGCTGCGCCCCGCGCGCGTCGGCGATGCCGGCTTCCGCCGCGATGGCGCGGGCGGCGTGGACGTTGTCGCCGCTCAGGAGCACCGCCTTGATCCCGAGCGCGTGCAGCTCCGCGACGGCCGCGCGGCTCGTCGGGCGGATGGTGTCGGCCACCGCGAAGGCGGCGACCAAGGCGCGGTCGTCGGCCAGCACCACGGCGCTCTTGCCGTCACGCTCCCAGGCGTCGAGCCGCTCCACCAGCTCAGGCGCCGCGTCCACCGCCAGCGAGCGCTGGCCGAGCCGGTACCGGACGCCGTCCACGCGCCCCTCGACGCCGCGGCCGGCGGTGGCGGCGAAGTCCTCGACCTCCGCGGCGACGACGCCGCGCCGTGCGCCGGCGGCGGCGATCGCGCGCGACACCGGGTGGTCCGAGCGCGCCGCCAAGCCCACGGCGACGCGCAGCATCTCGGCCTCGGCCCACGCGCCGAGCACGAGGACGTCGGTCTGTTCGGGCGCGCCGTGGGTCAACGTCCCGGTCTTGTCGAGCGCCAGCCAGCGCAGATCGCGCCCGCGCTCCAGGTACGCGCCCCCCTTGATCAGGATGCCGGCGCGCGCGGCCGCGGCGAGCCCGCTGACGACCGTCACCGGGGTCGAGATCACCAGCGCGCATGGGCACGCGATCACCAGCAGCACGAGCGCCTGATACACCGACGGCGCCCAGCCGGCGCCCCACGCCAGCGGCGGCACGACGGCGACGCCGAGCGCCAGCACCACCACAGCCGGCGTGTAGACGCGTGCGAAGCGGTCGACGAGCCGCTGGGTCGGCGCCCGCGCGCCCTGCGCCTCCTCCACCGCGTGGACGATGCGCGCGAGCGTGGTCGCGCTGGCGACGGCGGTCGTCCGGAACTCGAGGGCGCCTGCCTGGTTGACGGTGCCGGCGTACACGACGTCGCCATCGGCCTTGTCCACCGGCAGGCCCTCGCCTGTGATCGGCGCCTGGTCGACGGTCGAGTGCCCGGCGACCACCACGCCATCGAGGGGGATGCGCGCTCCGGGACGGACGCGCACGATCGCGCCGATCGCCACCGACCGAGCGTCGACGTCGGACCAAGCGCCATCGGCCGAGCGGATCGTCGCGGTGTCCGGCGCCAGGTCGAGCAGGCCCGCGATCGCCCGCCGGGCGCGATCGAGCGAGCCTGCTTCGATGCGCTCGGCCAGCGTGAACAGCACCATGACCATGGCGGCCTCGGCCCAAGCGCCGATGAACAGCGCACCGGTGACGGCGATGCTCATCAGCGCGTTGATGTTCAGCTCGCCGTGGCGCAGCGCAATCCAGCCCTTGCGGTACGTCGTGAGGCCGGCGAGGCCGATGGCGACCACGGCGGCGGCCGCGGACGTCCAAGCGGGGGCGTCGACCCAGTGGAGCGCCTCGGCGGCGAGCGCCAGCACGCTGGCCACCACGAGCGCCGCGATGCCGCGGAGACGCGCGTTCGCGGCGGACACGGTCGCGCTCGCTGCCGACGCGATCTCCGTCGCCGACGCGATCTCCGTCGGCGTCATGCCTAGGCCGCGGATCGCCGCGGCGACGTGGGGGCCGGCGCCGTCGTCGTGGTCGACCGTGAGCACGCGGCGCACCAGGTCGACCTCCATGCGCCGCACCGCGGGCATCCCGCCGAGCTTCTTGCGGATCAGCGTCTCCTCCGTGGGGCAGTCCATCTGCTCGATCCGCAGCCGGCTGGTTACGGTGCCGTCGGCGGCGGGGGTTCGGGCGTGCGCGGTGTCCATGGATCCACTCCACACCCTAAAGTGGCTGTAGAGTCAAGCGCCGAGAGGGGGCGACCATGCAGATCGGCGAACTCGCGCGCGCGGCGCGGTGCAGCGTCGCGACGATCCGGTACTACGAGCAGGCCGGGCTCCTGCCGGAGCCTGCGCGCACGGAAGGCAACTTCCGCCGCTACGAGCCGATGCACGTCGAACGCCTGCGGACGATCCGTGGCTGCCGCGCGCTCGATCTGTCGCTCGACGAGATCCGGGCGCTGTTGGCTCAGGCGGACGGTTCGGCGCGCGATTGCGGTGGCATCGACCGGGTGATCGACGAGCACCTCGCCCACGTCGAGGAGCGCCTCGCGGCCCTTCAGCGCTTGCGGGACGAGCTCGAGGCCTTGCGCGCGCGGTGCGACGGCGCGCACGCGGTCGCCGGGTGCGGCGTGTGGACCGGGCTACCGGACGTCGACGCAGTCGATCGACCGCGCGTGCACACCTGAGCGCGTGCCGCGACCGCCGCGCCGCGCCCACTTGACCGCTCGAGCTACCGCCTCCGGGCCTCCGCCACCGGCAACGAGACGTCTAGGGCCAACAGCCACGTGAAGTCCGCCTCCGCCAGCGGGACGCTGAAGTAGAAGCCCTGCGCCACGGTGCACCCGAGCTCCCGCAACGCCTCCGCTTGCCGGACGTGCTCGACCCCCTCGGCCACCGCTTCGGCGCCCAGGGCGCGCGACAGACCCAACACCGTCGTGACCAAGCCAAGGCTGAACTCATCGTGCACCATGTCGCGCACGAACGCCCGGTCGATCTTGACCTCGTCGAAGCGGTACGCCTTGAGGTACTGGAGCGAGGAGAACCCAGTACCGAAGTCGTCGAGCGCCAAGCGCACCCCCAGGTCGTGCAGGCGCGCCAGCTGCGCTCGCAGCGATGGGGACTCGCGCATGAAGACGCCCTCGGTGATCTCGAGCGCAAGGCGCGACGGCGCCACCCCTTCGGCGGCCAGCACCTGTTCGACTTCCGCCGCGAAGTCGCCGACGACGAGCTGTTCCACGGACACGTTCACCGATACGGGCACCGCGGGCAATCCGGCCCGTTGCCAGCGCGCCATCGTCCGACACGCTTCGCGGAGCACCCACGAACCCAGCGGCGCGATCAAGCCGGTGCGCTCCGCTACGGGCACGAACGCCCCGGGGGGCACCAACCCCCGCTCCGGGTGGCGCCAGCGCACGAGCGCCTCGGCCGCCACCAAGCGTCCGGTGGCCAACGACACCTTGGGCTGGTACTCGAGCACGAACTCGTCGCGGGCGAGGGCGAGCCGAAGCTCGTTCGTCACCCGCACCCGCTCCTGGGCTTCGGCGTCGAGCTGCGACGTGAACGGGGCCACGGCGCTTCCGTGGGTGGTCGCGCCATCGTAGAGCGCCAGTTCGGCCTCGCGGATCAACGCCTCCACCGTGCGTGCCATGCGCCCGAGCGCCGTGTAGCCGATGGCCAGCTCCAACTCGTGCTCGAAGCCGTCGGCCTCGTACGGACGGGCCATCGCGCGCGCGAGGCGCGCCACGAGCCGCGCCGGGTCCTCGTCGGCTCGGGAAGGTGCGTACACGAGGAACGTGTCGCCGCCCGAGCGCGCGGTCCGTCCGCCGGCACCGACCTCGGCCGCGAGCCGCGCCCCGATGGCATTGAGCAGCAGGTCGCCGACGTCGAAGCCGTTCGCGTCGTTCACACTCCGGAAGTCGGCCACGTCCAGGGCCGCCACCACCGCGTCGGGCACCCACCCGTGTTCGTCGAGTCGCGCCGCGAGCTCGGACACGAAGCCCGCGCGCGACAGGAGACCCGTCAGGCGGTCGCGGTGGGCGGCCTCGGCGAGCGCCAGCTCCGCAAGTTTGCGCTCGGTGACGTCCACGTGCATCACGACCGCACCCGCCGGTCGCTCCCCGTTCCCCGGCACCGGGCTCACCGACATCCGGTACCACGACGGTTTCTCCGGCGCGTGGCACGGGTACTCGAGCACGAACGCCGACGCCCGCCCAGTGAGCACGCTCCGCAAGCCCTGCGCGGCCGCAGGCGCCTCGTCGGAGCGGTCCACGTCCGCTGCGTCGCAGATGCGGAGGTAATCGACACCTACGTCGCTCGCGCCAGCCGGACGCCCCGCCGCCTCGCCATGCGCGCGCCAGCGAGCGTTCACCTCCACGATCACGCCAGCGTGGTCCACCACCGCGACGTGCGCCGGCAGCGCGTCGAACAGGGCCTGCTGTTTCGTCAGGGCGAGGGTCAAGTGCTCGTTCGATCGCCGAAGGTCGTCCTCGTGCTGGTTCACGGTGGTCATTAGGGCGTCGAGCGCCTCGCCGAGGCGCCCCACCTCGTCGCGGCCCGCCACGCCCGTGCGGGCGCCACGTTCGCCGGCCGTGAAGCGCTCGACGGCGTCGGCAGACCGCGACACCGGCGCGCCGACGCGCTGATGGAGCAGCCGCAGCACAGCGAGGCTCAGCGTTCCGAAGAGCAGCGCCGCCGCGCCGAAGCCCGCGGTCGCCAGGAGCGCCTGCCGCGAACTCTCGGCCTGATGTGCGTCCACGAGGCGCTGCATCGCGTGGTCGAGCGCCACGCCGGCGTCCGCCATCGCCGCCATCGCGGCGACGGTCGGCGCCGGTACCCCGAGCGGCGACCGGGCGTCGGCGTCCGGGCCGGTCGCGGCCCACGTGGCCTCCGCGATCGCCACCATGCGGTCGATCGCGGCGTCGGCGTCCGCCACGACGTCCGACGCCACCGCGTTCACGAGCAACTCGATGCGGAGTTCGTCCGCTTCGAGGCGGAACGTCGCGACGTCGTCGGGGCCCCGTCCGGTGACCAACAGGGCGTCGCTCGCCGCGGACAGCGCGTCGGTGCGCGCCACCAGCGCGATGAGGGTGCGCATCTCGCGCTCGTGCGTCACGATGCTGGCGACCGCGAGCAGGAAGAGCACCGCAAGGATCAGGATGCCGAGCGCGCTCGCGACCGTGAGGGTCCGCGCCAGGCGCGCCAGCCTCATCGGCGGACGTCCCGGCGATCGCGCTTGGCAGCCCGCGTCACCCGATCCACGTCGACAGTGTAGAACTCGTCCCTGACGTCTTACTGACGTGAACGCCAACGCAGCCCCAGGCGGGCGGGCGTGGGCGTCGCGCCGGGGCATCGCGATCCGGTGTTCCGCGCCGGGTCCGAGCGGGCTGGGCCTCGTAGCGTCGCCTTCGCCGCGGCTCGCAGGCTCCTCGATGCGGCCCGACCGTTCGTGAACTCGAGCCCGTCGGCGACCTAGTGTCAGGATCGTGTGAGGCGGGATCCATAGGGTGGGGATCATGCCTCGCCTAGCTGCGCCCGCCCCATCGTCGACACCAGGGTCGACGCCGGGGCCCGACGCCTCGTACGCCGCCCGTTGGCAGCGCACGTTGGTGCTGGCGCTGCCGTTCGGGGTGCTGGCCTTCGTCGCCGGGTGGATGCTCGACGGTCCGAGCGGTCAGGCGACGCGCTTCGACATGCTCGTGTACCCGGTCATGGCGGTGGGGCTGCTCGCGCTGCTCGTGGTGTTGTCGATTCGCCGCGGCGCGCTCGCGTTCGTGGTCCTGGCGATCGTCGGCGCGACGAGCGCGTTCTTGCTCTCCAAGTTGGTCTTCCTGCTCTTCCTCGACATGGGCTCGGTGCAGGTGCAGGCCGAGCTGACCGAGAGCTTCTTCTGGGTCCCGGTCATCTACCTGCTCTCGTTCGTCCTGCCGCACGTGAGCCTGGGGCGCCAGATCTCGGTCGCGTTCACCGCGAGCATCCTGCTCGTGACGCTGGCGTACGTCTTCGCCCCAGACCTGCCCGCGCGGAGCCTCGGCGTCGTGTCGGCGCTAATCCAATTGAACCTGGCGAACGGCGTCCTGCTCGCGCTCACCCAAGCCTTCATCGGCTTCAAGGAGGCGTACGTGCGCACGCAGGCGCGCGTGGAGACCGCCGAGCGCTTCGCCTCCATCGACCCGTTGACCGAGCTCCCGAACCGCTTCGCGCTCCAGGCGCGCCTCACGAAAGCGCTCGCCGAGGCACAGGCAAGCGGCGAGCGCCTCGGCGTCCTCTTCATCGACGTCGACGGCTTCAAGGTGCTCAACGACACGGTCGGCCACGAGGCGGGCGACGAGCTGCTCCGGCAGCTGGCCGACCGGCTACGCCGAGTCGTGCGCAGGGACGATTTCATCGCGCGCATCAGCGGCGACGAGTTCGTGCTTCTGGTCGCAGGCCTCGACGAACCGCAGGTCGCGGCGTTCGTCGCCCAGAAGTTGCAGGCCGACCTGGTCGCACCCTTCCACGTGCTCGACCAGGCCTTCCGTGTGACCGTCAGCATCGGCATCTCGGTGTTTCCGGACGACGCCGGAGACCCGGAGGGGCTGTTGCGCCACGCCGACAGCGCCATGTACCGCGTCAAGCGCTCCGGGAAGAACGGCGTGCAGCAGTACCGCGGCGAAACCGACGCGCAGCTCGAGCGGCAGCGCGCGCTCGAGCGCGACCTGCGCTCGGCGCTCCAGGGCGACGAGTTGTCGCTCGTCTACCAACCGCTGCACGACCTGAAGAGCGGCGAGGCGCGCAAGTTCGAGGCGCTGCTACGCTGGTCGCATCCCACGTGGGGCCACGTGTCGCCGAGCGAGTTCGTCCCGCTCGCCGAGCAGAGCGGCCAGATCGTCCAGCTCGGCACGTGGGTGCTCAACGAAGCCTGCCGGCAGGTGCGGAGTTGGCAGCGCAGGACGCAAGCACGCATTCAAGTGTGCGTGAACGTTTCGCCGCTGCAGTTCGCGCAGCCCAGCTTCTACGACTCGGTGGTCGCCGCGCTCGAGAACCACGGGCTGATGCCGGAGGCGCTCGAGCTGGAGTTGACCGAGAGCATCGTGCTCCACGGCGTCGACCACGTCGCCTCCACGCTCGATCGACTGAGGCGGCTTGGGGTGGGCCTGGCGATCGACGACTTCGGCACTGGTTACTCGTCGCTTGCGTACCTGCGCGATCTGCCGATCGACACGATCAAGATCGACCGCTCGTTCGTCAAGGACCTCGGCTCGCCGCGCAAGGGACCGCAGTTCGCACTGGCGCTCGTCGAGGCGATCACCGGCATCGCGCGCTACCTCGACCTCTCGGTCGTCGCGGAGGGCATCGAGACCCATACGCAGGTCGAACTGCTGAAGTCGCTGGGCTGCCACCTGGGCCAGGGCTACTACTTCGCCCAGCCGATGACGCCCGACCTGGTCGAGGCTTACTTGCGGCCGGGCGAGTCGCTGCGCTCCGGCGAGCGCGCGGCGATGTTCAACTAGAACCGCTTCAGCGCGCTTCGGTGAGCCAAAGCGCCATCGTGGCAACCGGCCGGCCATCCACGTCGACCTGGCAGCGGAAGCGGCGTCCGTCCGCGTCCGCACCGTCGCCGGCGACGACGAAGCGAGCCGGCTCGCCGGCCCACACGAGGTCGTCCGCGGCGATCTCTCCGCGCGTCACCCGGAACGGCGCGGGTGCGCCGCGGTCGTCGTCGAAGAGCCGCCCGGCGAGGAAGGACAACTGACCCATCAGCACGGCCACGGGCATCGCCGGGAAGCCGTCGAAGTGACCGGTGCAGGCGGCGATCGGGATCGCCGGGACGATCTGCGATACGACCTCGCCGTGGTGCTCGTAGCCTTCGGTCAGCAGGTGGCCGAAGGGGGACGGCGACGGTGGGGTCGCCTGGGCGCGGTTGCGGAAGAGCCGCTCGAACGCCGCTTCGGTCAGGATCGCGTACCTGAGCTCGATCTGCGCGAGTGGGCCGTCGTCCGTGCGGGCTTCGGAGCGGACGTGCGCCGCGCGCCGGTCGAGGTCGAGCACCTCGGTGCGGATCGAAACCGGTGCCCCGTAGGGCGACGCGTTCGGCACGTAGACGCACGTCGCCGCCCGCGCCAGGTAGTAGCGCCGGGCGTCGTCGCGCTGCTCGAGCGCGGCGTGCACCAGGCCAGCGATCGCCGCGTGACGGCCGATTTCGGCGGCGGGCATGGGGCCACGTTCCAAGAAGGGGGGCGACTCGGCCAGGGCCGTCGCGTGAAGGTAGCGGCCTTCGCGCGTACCGTCGCGGAGCGCGAAGTAGGGCGGGCGCACGCAGATCCGCCGAAGAGCGGCCGCCACATCGGGCGTGGCGGCCGTCGCTTGGGGTGCGTGGACGACGGTGCGTGGCAGCATGTGCCGAATCGTACGATCCCAGGCCGGACCGGGCGCAGCCGGAAGCGTCACACTTTGGACACGTGGGCTCAGATCCGCCCGAACACCACCGCAGCGTTCTGCCCGCCGAAGGCGAAGTTCGTCGACAGCACCACGTCCACCTGCTGCTCGCGCGCGGTGTGCGGGATGTAGTCGAGGTCGAGGGCGGGGTCGGGGTCGTGCAGGTTGCGCGTCGGCGGCAGCACGCCGTGGTGGAGCGCCTGCACCGAGGCGATGCCCTCGATACCGCCCGCTGCGCCCAGGGTGTGGCCGGTCATCGATTTGGTCGACGACACCGGCGGCACCCGGTCGGCCGACCCCCAGACCTCCTTGAACGCGAGCGTCTCGTTGAGGTCGTTGGCCGGGGTGCTGGTCCCGTGGGCGTTGACGTACCCCACCCGCCCGGCGTCGAGCCGGGCGTCGCGGAGCGCCCACTTGATGGCGCGCACCGCGCCCGCGCCACCGGGGGCCGGGGCGGTGATGTGGTGCGCGTCGGCGCTGGTGGCGCCGCCGAGCACCTCGGCGTAGATGCGGGCCCCGCGGGCTCTGGCGTGATCGAGCGACTCGAGCACCAGCACCCCCGCGCCCTCGCCGGCGACGAAGCCGTCGCGCGTCGCGCTGAAGGGGCGGCTGGCCGCTCCCGGGTCGTCGTTGCGCGTCGAGAGCGCCTTCATGGTCGCGAAGCCGCCGATGCCCATAGGGGTGACGCACGCCTCGGCGCCGCCGGTGAGCATCAACTCGGCCTCGCCGCGCTGGATCACCCGCATGGCATCGATGATCGATCCGGTGCCGCTGGCGCACGCGGTGACGACCGTGTTCGTCGGGCCCGTGAGCCCGTACCGCATGGCCACGTGGCCGCTGGCCATGTTGGCGATGACGCTCGGGATGAAGAAGGGGCTCATGCGCATGGCGCCGCGCTCGGCGCGGATGAGCGACTGCACCTCCCAGCTCCACAGCCCGCCGATGCCGCTGCCGATCGAGGTGCCGGCGAACTCGCCGCGCACGTCGTCCTCGCCGAGTCCGGCGTCCTCGAGCGCGAGCGCCGCGCCGACGAGCGCGAGCTGCACGAAGCGGTCGACGCGCTTCGCTTCCTTCCGATCGACGTACGCCTCGATGTCGACGTCGACCTCGCCGGCGATGCGGACGCTGAGGTCGGAGGCGTCGAAGCGCGTGATGGTCCGGATGCCGTTGCGCGCCTCGTGCTGGCCTTCGAGGAACGCCTTCGCGCCCACCCCGATGGGGGTGACGGGTCCGATACCGGTGACGACGACTCGATTCATGGTCTCCCTAGCCTAGCGCGGTGCCCAAGGCACCTGGGTCGCCGCCGGGACGACGGCCGAACGGCGCGGAAACCCCGGTCGGGGGCGTCCGCGCCGCAGCAGGGATGCAGTGCGGCGAACCGCAGGCTGCGCGCCCTACTGCTTATCGGTGATGAACTTGACGGCGTCGCCGACCGTGCGGATGCCTTCGGCTTCCTCGTCGCTGATCTCGATGCCGAACTCGTCCTCGAGGCCCATGATCAACTCGACGACGTCGAGCGAATCGGCGCCCAGGTCGTCCATGAAGGACGCGGTGTCGACCACGTCCGCGGGGTCGGCGTCGAGCTTGTCGGCGACGACGTCCTTGATCTTGTCCAGAATGGCGGCTTCGTCCACGGGATCCTCCTCCGGCGGGTTGGAGCGTGCTGCTCGGGTCCCGCGCACTGTAGCACTTCGAAATCGTGTCGCCGCGCACGATGGGCGTGGTCGACGGGCACCGGGCGGTCGCCTCGGATCGGCTCGACCGGTCGCGGCGTTGGAGCCTTCGGGATGATGGCACACCGGTGGGTGCCTGACAAGCCGTTCTGGGTCATCGCAGCCCGAGGGCTCCGGTCAGCGCATCACCATGCCACCATCGATGGTCAGCGTCTGGCCGTTGACGTACCCCGCCGCGTCGGAGGCCAGGAAGGCGATCGCGGCCGCGACCTCCTCCGGACGTCCGAAGCGCCCGGCGGGGATGCGGGCGAGGTACCCCGCGCGGACCTCGTCGCTCAGTCCCTCGGTCATGTCGGACTCGATGAAGCCGGGTGCGACCGCGTTCACGGTCACGCCCTTGCCCGCGTACTCCGATGCGAGCGCCTTGGTGAGGCCGAGCAGGCCGGCCTTGGCGGTGATGTAGTTCGCCTGGCCGACGTTGCCCATGATCGCCACCACCGAGCTGACGTTCACCACGCGTCCCCAGCCGGTGCGCAGCATCCCGCGCAGCGCCGCCTTCGCGAGGTGGAAGGCGGAGGAGAGGTTGGTGTCGAGCACCGCGTCCCAGTCCTCGCGCTTCATGCGCAGGGCGAGGGTGTCGCGGGTGACGCCGGCGTTGTTCACCAGCACGTCGAGGCCGCCCAGAGATTCCTGGACGCGCTTGATCAGGTCGGTGCAGGCCTCCGGGTCGGCGACGTCGGCACCGAAGGCCTCGGCGCGACCGCCGACCGCTCGGATCTCGGCCACGACGGCGTCGGCCGCCTCGGCGCCGCGCACGTAATGCACGGCCACCGCATGGCCCTGGCGCGCGAGCTCCAGGGCGGTGGCGCGCCCGAGGCCACGGCTCGAACCGGTGACCAGCGCGACGCGCGTGGGTCGAGGATCGCTCACCACAGCGCCTCCTTCAGCGCGGCAGGGTCGGCGACCGCGACGGCCGACGCCCCCGCCAGGGTGCGGCCGACGAGTCCGGTGAGCACCGCGCCGCTGCCGAACTCGACGTAGCGGGTCGTGCCCAGGTCGGCGAGGCGCCGCAGCGACTCGGTCCAGCGCACGGGCGCGGTGACCTGGCCCACGAGCAGCCGGCGCTCGACCTCGACGTCGGGGACCAGGTCGGCGGTGACGTTCGCGACCAGGCCGGCGCCGAGCGGCCGCAGCGAGACCGCGGCCAGGTGGGGCTTCAGCGCTTCGGCGGCCGGTTGCATCAGGCGGCAGTGGAAGGGCGCCGACACCTTGAGCGGCACGGCGCGCGCGCCGGCTTCCTTGAGGCGCGCCACGGTGGCCGCGACGCCGTCGGGGCGCCCCGAGATCACCGTCTGCTCGGGCGCGTTGTAGTTGGCCACGTCCACGATCAGCCCATCGCCGCGCACCGCGTCGACGGCGGCTTCGACCACGTCCGCCGGGACCTTGAGGATCGCCGCCATGGCGCCCTCGCCCTCCGGCACGGCGAGCTGCATCGCCTCGCCGCGCGTGCGCACCAGCCGCACCGCTTCGGCCAGGTCGAGCGAACCGGCGGCGACGAGGGCCGTGAACTCGCCCAGCGAGTGGCCGGCCACGAAGTCCGCCGTCGGCCCGCCAGCCTCGAGCCAGGCGGCGTAGGCCGCGGCTCCGGCGGCGACGAGCGCCGGCTGCTGGTTGGCGGTCTTCTGGAGCTCATCGGCCGGGCCCTCCCACATGAGCGCCAGCAGGCCCGGCAGGGCCGCTTCCGCCACGTCGAGCGCCGCGCGCGCCGCCGGGCTCGCGTCGTAGAAGTCTTTGGCCATACCGACGGCCTGCGAACCCTGGCCGGGGAAGAGGGCGGTGAACGGGGCGTTCACGCCGCACCCGCGGCCGTCGTCCACGGCCCCCAGGTCAACACCGCCGATGCCCACGTGAGCCCGGCGCCGAAGCTCACCAGCAGCAGGTGGTCGCCCGGCGCGATGCGGCCGGTGTCGAGCGCGTGCGCGAGCGCCAGCGGGATGGAGGCGGTGGAGTTGTTGCCGTACTCGTCGACCGTCACGATCACCCGCTCCTCCGGTAGCCCGAGGCGCTCGCGCGCCGCGTCGATGATGCGCAGGTTCGCCTGGTGGGGCACGAAGAGCGACACGTCATCGGACGTGAGCCCTGCCTTCTCCACCGCTTCGATGGTCGCGGTGTTCATCACCCGGACGGCGAACTTGAACACCTCGCGGCCGTTCATGTAGAGCTTGTCCGCGAGCGGCGTCCCCCCGGGGAGGCAGCGCCCCAGCGCGCGGAGGTGCAGCTGGCTGCCGCCGCTGCCATCGGCGCCGATCACCATCGAACGCAGCCCGTACGGCTCCGGCACTGCCTCGACGACGACCGCCCCGGCGCCGTCGCCGAAGAGCACGGCCGTCGAGCGGTCGTCCCAGTTGGTGACCTTGGTGAGCGCCTCGGCGCCGATCGCGAGCACCCGCTTGGCCTGCCCCGACTCGACGTACGCCTTGGCGACGGACAGCGCGTACAGCCACCCCGGGCAGGCCGCGAGCAGATCGAAGGCGCCGGCCTTGAGGCCGAAGCGCGCTTGCACGAGCGCCGCCGTCGACGGGAAGAAGGCATCGGGGGTGTTCGTCGCGACGATCACCAGGTCGACGCCGACCAGCGCGTCCGCCCCGTGGCGACGCAGCAGGTCCTCGACCGCGCGGAAGGCGAGGTCGGTGGTGAACTCGTCGTCGGCCGCTACGTGGCGGCGCTTGATCCCGGTGCGGGTGGTGATCCACTCGTCCGAGGTGTCCATGATCTTGGCAAGGTCGTCGTTGGTGACGACCTTCGGAGGGGCGTAGACGCCCAGGGCGGTGACCCCCGCGCGGAGCTGGTTCACGTCGGTCCCTTCAGGGGCGTGCGACCGCCTCGTCTCGCGGCTTCGGGGCCGATCGGGCTCAGGCTTCGACGACTTGCCGGCCGGCGTAGCTGCCGCACTCGGGACAGACGACGTGGGGCGGCTTCTTCGCCTTGCACTCGGGGCACTCGACGAGCGTAGGAGCGCTCAGCGCGTGGTGGCTGCGGCGCGCGTCGCGGCTGCTCTTCGACGTCTTCTTCTTGGGTACGGGATGCTTGGCCATGGTGGGTTCCCTTTCGAACGACGGGCTCCGCGGGGGCGGGTCCGGCTCAGTCTTCGACCTTCAGGTCCCCGAGCGCCGCGAACGGCGATGGGGCGCGCGTGCCGGGGTCGGCGGGCGTCGCCGCTTCCGGGTGCTCGTTCAGGTTGACGCCGTCGAGCGACAACCCCTTGCAGTCCTCGCGGCAGAGCGCCGTGAGCGGCACGTCGATCGCGAACACCTGCCGCAGGAGCGGCGCGAAGTCCACGAGCGGCTTGCCGAACTCGAGGACGTCTTCGGCGACGTCGTCGTCCTCGGCGAGGACGATCGCGGGGTCGTCGGAGTGGCGGTGGCGCATGAGGTAGAGGAACTCCGCTTCGACCTCGACCGGAACGTCGACCAGGCAACGCCGGCAGGGGAGCACCGCCGTGCCGGCGACCGAGCCTTCGACGAAGAAGTCCTCGTCGTCGCCACCGGTGCGCCGTACCGTGAGCGACCACGTGAGCGGCTCCGCCAGATGCACGTCGTCGGCGACCTGCGCCTCTTCGTCGGGCTCCAGCAGCCCCTCCTCGAACACCTCGTCGTCCGACCCGCGGGCCGAACGGAGGAGTGAGGCGAGGTTGACCAGGGCGTCCCTGCGAGCGACCATCCCGTCAGACTATAGGCCCGTCGGGGGTGTGTCAACGCGCGTTCGGCGACGCGGGCGGGCCCGCGTCGCCGAACGCGCGCGACGCGCGCGCCACATGGGCGCGGGTCAGCGCGTACCATGGGCCACCATGGTCAAGGCTGACGGAACGCCCTCCGACGGGGTCGATGACGCCCGCGACCCCGCCAGCGACGACGGCCGGGGGGTCGCGCCCGTGCCGGCGCTCGTGCTCGCCGTCGACGACGACGACGCGGTGCGCACGCTGGTGCGCCACGTCCTGCGCGGGTACGAGGTGATCGACTTCGACCGACCCGACGACGCCCTCGCCGCGCTGCGCGCCGGCTTGGTCCCCGACCTGATCCTGAGCGACGTGCAGATGCCCGTGATGTCCGGCTTCGAACTGCACGTCGAGGTGCGCCGGATCGCTCGTTTGCGCGCCGTGCCGTACGTGTACCTGACGGCGCTCGATCGGCGCGACGACGTGCGGCGCGGCATGGGGCTCGGCGCCGACGACTACCTGACGAAGCCGTTCCGGCCGGACGAGCTCCGCGCCTCCGTCGAGGCGCGCCTCGAGCGCCGGCGGAGCCTACTCGGCGCGCCGGACGAGGCCGCCCCGCGCGGCCTCGTGTTCGTGACCCTGGGCGGGTTGTCGCTCACGGCGGGCGACGAACGCCTGACCTGGGAGGCGAAGCGCGCGGTGCTGCTGCTCGCCTACCTGCTCGACCAGGGCGGCACCGCGCGGGTGGCGCAGGTGCGCGCCGACCTGCTGGAAGCGGGGACCGCCCCCAACCTCATCCACGTGCTGACCAGCCGCTTGCGCAAGACCCTGGGCGACCTGGGCACCGTCTCGGTCGTCGACGACGCCGTCCACCTGACGCTCACCACCGAGGTGGCGTGGGACGCGGCGACCTTCGGGCGGCTGGCGGAGCGGGCCCTCACGGTTCGGCAGCCCGACGCGCTCGAGTCCGCGCTCGCGCTCTACGGCGGGCCGTCCCTCGACGCCTTCGACGGGCCTTGGGTGGACGCGCACCGCGCCAGGCTCGACGACCTGCACGTCGCGCTGCTGGAGGCGGCGGTGGAGGTCGCGACCGACCCGGTCGAACGTCAGCGCGCCGAGGCGCGGCTGGCGCAGGCGTTCGCCGACTGAGCGGCCGCCTGGCCCAGGCGCGGCGGCGCCCCGTTCGGCTCGCGCCGAACGACGTCCGCCCCGGTCCGCCGTGTACGCTTTGATTCGCCAGCGACCGCTGCCCTCGACGGCATGCACCCTTGGACCACCGCGCCCACGCCTCGAGGAGCCCCGCATGAGCCCGTCCACGCCAACCCCTACGGCCCGCGACCGCACCGACCACCTGCGGCCGTCCCGAACCGGAGATCGACGATGGACCTGAGCATCCTCAACCTGTTCCTCGTACTCCTTGCGGCCTTCGTCGCGGGACGCTTGGCGACCCGCATCGGGTACCCGGCGGTCCTCGGCGAGATCGCCGTCGGCATCGTGCTCGGACCGCCGCTGCTCGGTTGGCTCCAGGGTGGTGCCGGCCTCGAGATCGTGGCGCAGCTCGGGGTGTTGTCGATGATGATCTACGTCGGCATGGAGATCGACCTGCGCGAGCTGCGTCGGGCCTCGGTGTCGGGGCTGCTCGTGGGCATCGGCGGCTTCGTCCTGCCGCTCGTCGGTGGGTACGCCGTCGCGGTTGCGTTCGGCATCGCGCCGCTGCCGGCGCTCCTCGTCGGCACGGTCATCGGCGTCACGTCGCTCGCGACCAAGTCGCGCATCCTCGTCGAGCTCGGGTTGCTCGATGCGCGGATCGCCCACGTGATGATGGCCGGCGCGCTCATCGCGGACACGTTGGCGCTGATCACCTTCGCGGGGTTGGCGTCGGTGTTCGAGTCGGGCTCCCTCGACGTCGCCGGGACCTTGATGCTCGCCGGGCGCGTCGTCGCGTTCTTCGCCGTCGCCGTCGGGCTGGGCCGCTACGCGGTTCCGTGGCTGTTCCGCGTCGCCGCGATGCGCGGCTGGGCGGGGCGGCCGCTCACGCTGACGCTCGTGCTGATCATCGGCCTCGGGTTCGCCGAACTCGCGGAGCTCGCGGGGCTGCACGGCATCCTCGGCGCCTTCCTGGCCGGGCTGTTCGTGCGCGACGCGATCCGCGCGAAGCGCCTGTCGGTCGAGGCCACCGAGACGGTCAAGGACGTGTCGCTCGGCTTCCTCGCGCCGGTGTTCTTCGTCACGGCGGGTTTCGACGTGTCGTTCGCGGTCTTCCGGGACGCGTGGCCGCTGCTCCTCGCGGTGCTCGTGGTCGCCGCGGCGGGCAAGCTGCTCGGCGCCGTGCTGCCCTCGCTGCGGAGCGGCAACGGCTGGCGCGAGGGCGTCGCGGTCGGGATCGGCATGAACGGGCGCGGCGGCACCGACGTGATCCTTGCCGGCATCGCGCTGCAGCTCGCGCTCATCGACACCACCGTCTTCTCGGTTCTCGTGTTCACGGCCATCGGGACCACGGCGGTGGTGCCGGCCGCGCTCAAATGGTCGGTCCGCTGGCTCGACCGGCACGGAGCGCTGGTGCGCAGCGACGACTCGGGCAAGATGGTGCTGGTCGTAGGGGCGGGGCCGCTGGCGCGTCGGCTTGCGGGCGTCCTGGGCGCCCATCGCCCGGTTCGGCTCATCGACCTCAACCCGGGCAACGTGCGGACGGCGCGCAGCGAGGGATCGGACGCGGTGCAGGGCGACGCGCTCGACGCGGACGCGTTGGCCCGGGCCGGCGTCGAGGATGCCGGCGTGCTGATCGCCGCCACCCCCAACCCGGTGGTCAACGTGTTGGTCGCCCAACGGGCGCGCGAGGCGTTCCTGGTACCGCGCGTGCTGGCGCTCCTGAAGCCCGACGTCGACGCCGGTCTCGCCGACACGCTGGCCTCGATCGGCGGCCGTCCGCTGTTCGGCGCGCCCGTCGACACGGAGCGGTGGCGCGCGGTCGCCGCCGGTCGCGGCGCCGAGGTGGTGGAGGTCTCGGTCGAGGAGGCGCGTGCGCTCATGGTCGCGGCCGACCCCGACGTCGGCAGCCACGCCGACTTGCCGTTCGTCGTGCAGCGCGGCGACGCGTGGCGGCCGTTCGACGGCGCGGCCGATCTGCTGGACGGCGATCACGTGTACGTGCTGCGCGACCCGTCCGTGCCCGCACGCGTCCCCGCGAAGGCGGCGGATGCCTGACGCCCGCCCGTTCGTCGTCTACCCCTGCGTCGACGTGCAGCGCGGCCGCGCCGTGCGCCTGCGCGAGGGCGACCCCGATCGCGAGACCGTCTACTTCGAGGACCCCCGGGCCGCCGCCGCCCACTGGGTCGGTCTGGGCGCGCGCGACCTGCACGCGGTCGACCTCGACGCGGCGATCGGCACCGGCGACAACCGGGCGCTCATCGGCGAGCTCGCGGCGGCGTCGGCCGCCGCCGGTGCGCGCGTCGAGGTGGGCGGCGGGATCCGCTCGCGCGCCGTGGCCGACGACTGGTTGGCGGCCGTGCACCGCGTCGTGCTCGGCACTGTCGCAGTGACCGACCCCGATCTGGTGGCTTCGCTCGTCGCCGATTATGGCGCCGACCGGGTGGCGGTCAGCGTCGACGCGCGCGCCGGCAAGGTGGCCGTGCGGGGGTGGAAGGAGACCAGCGCGGTCGACGCGACCGAGCTCGCGGTCGCCATGGCCGAACGCGGCGTGCGCCACCTGATCTACACCGACGTGTCGCGCGACGGCACCTTGCAGGGCGTCGATCCCGAGCCGGTGCGCGCCATTCGAGCGGCGTTCCCGCACGTGCTCGTCGCCGGCGGAGGCGTCGCCGCCGACGCCGACCTCGACCTGTACGTCGCCCTCGGCCTCGACGGCGCGATCGTGGGGCGGGCGCTCTACGAGGGGACGGTCCGCTATCCCCGAGCTTCCTGAGGTCGAGACGGTCCGGCGCGAACTGGCGCCGTGGCTCACGGGTCGCACGGTGCGCGCGGTGGAGCGCGTCGACGCCCCGCTCGGCCCGAAGACCGCGTGGTTGGAGCGCGCCGTCGGCCAGCGGATCGCCGCCGTGGATCGCCGCGGCAAGTTCTTGACGCTGCCGCTGGTCGGCCCGGGGTCGACCGCGCCGGCCGACGTACTCGTGCTGCACCTCGGCATGACCGGGGTGCTGGGTCGGCGCGAGCCCGACGCCCACCTGCGCTTGCGGTTGCTGCTCGACGGCCCCGCCCCCGACGTGCTCTTCATCCAGGACGCGCGGCGTTTCGGCCGCTGGCTCGTGCTGCCCGACGGCGACCCGTCTTCGTTGCCGACGCTGGCCTCGATGGGCCCCGAGCCCTTGGGCGAGGGCTTCACCGTCGCCGGGTTCGCGGCCGCGCTGGCGCGCTCGCGCGCGCCCGTCAAGGCCTTCGTGCTCTCGCAGCGGCCGGTGGCCGGGGTGGGCAACATCTACGCCGACGAGGCGCTGTGGCGCGCGCGCGTCCACCCGCTCACGCCCGCCGCGGACGTGCCGCTCGCCAAGGTGCGCGCGCTGCACGGCGCGATCCGCGAGGTGCTGGCGGCCGCCGTCGACGCGCAGGGGACGACCTTGTACGACTACCGGACGGTGAACGGCGAGGTGGGCGCCTACCTCGAGCAGCTCGACGCGTACGGGCACGACGGCGACCCGTGCCCACGCTGCGGCGCACCGATCGTCAAGCTGGTGGTGGGGCAGCGGGGCACCCACGTCTGCCCGCGGTGCCAGCGGGCGCCGCGGGGCGCCGAAGTGGCGCTTCGGGGTCCCACCCGGCGTCGGGCACCGGAGGCCGGCCGGTGAGCGAGCCCGAAAATGCCGTCGCCCCCCTCGTCCATGCCACCCCGGTGCCGGTGCGCTTCGGCGACACCGATCGGTTCGGGCACGTGAACAACGCGGCCTTCGCCACCTACGTCGAGACCGCTCGGATCGCGCTGATCACGTCGCTCGGTTACCCGTTGGGCGGCATGATCCTCGCGCACCTGGCGATCGACTACCGCCGCCAACTGCACGTCGGCGACCCGCTGGTGGTGCTCAGCCGCGTCGAGTCGATCGGTCGCACGTCGATCCGCCTGCTGCACGCGCTGGTGCGTCCCGAAGACGCGCGCCTCGCCCACGGACCGGGGCACGACCTGCCGCTGGCCGCGGCGCCGACCGGCGACCGGATCGCGGACGTGGCGAGCGTGATCGTCGCGTTCGAGTACGCGGCGAACCGACCCGTGCCGGTACCGGCGTCGCTCCGAGCGCGGCTGGCCCCGTACGTCGGTCCGATGCCGCCGGCCTGAGGTCGGGCGCGATGCACCGAACGCGCGTTCGGGATGGGACGAACGTCCCGGTCGCTCGCTCGTGCGGGCGGTACGCTAGGGCTGCACGAAGAGGTGGCTCGCGTACCGAATAGATCGCTCCGGAGCCCCGGAGGGTCGAGAAGGCACCCCACCCCGCGTGCCGCCGTCGGAGGCGTCGCCCTCTCCCGCTGGAGCGTGGAAGCGTTTAGCTCCGCGGGGCCAAAAGGGAAGCGAACGTCGGCTGTAGACACCGGGATGGGCCCGGTGCGGGGCGATCCCCCGATGGCGTGATCGTTGAGGCGGGACGCATGAGGCACTCCGCGTCCCGTAGACCCGACCCCGCGGTGCGTACGGCCGCGGGGTCGGCCGTTGCATGCCGGCCCGAACGCGCTCAGCCGGCCGTCGCTCCCTGGGTCGGGGTCCGCAACCGGAACGCCACTGCGACGGCGAGCGCCAGCGGCAGCGGCACGAGCAGCCAGAGCGCCGGCCCGTAGCCTCCGAGCAGCGGCGCGCCCAGCGCCAACAGCACGGGTCCCGCGCCGGCGCCGCCCGCCGAGAGCGTTTGCGCGGTGCCTTTGATACCGCCGATCGCGGCGCGCCCGAACACCCGCGCGAAGAGGCTCCCCGACACGACCCCCATGAGCCCTTGGGTGACCCCGAGCACGACGCCGTAGAGCGCCAAGGTGCCAGGGCCGACGACGCTCGCTGCCGCGAGGCACGCGGCCTGGAGCACGAGCATCGCCACCACCGGCACGCGCGGGTCGAGGCGGTCGATCAGGGCGCCGGCCCCGACGTTGGTCGCCGCGACCACCAGCGCGAAGGGCGCGAACACCGCCGCAGCGGCCGCCCGGTCGATGCCGCGCGTCGCCATCAGATCGAAGTGGTGGAAGATCAGGCCCGTCCCGAGCGCGCTCAGGAGGGCGACGCTGCCCGCGAGCAACCAGAAGGCCGCGGTGCGGCGCGCCTCGGCGGCGGTGAACGTCGGCTCGTCGACGACGACGCGCACGCCCGGCGCCGCGCGGCCGTCGGGCAGTTGCCCGAAGCGCTCCGGATGGCCTCGGTAGAACGCCAACCCCAGCGGCAGCACGATCGTCGCGACCGCCGCGCCGAGCAGCGCGTAGGCCGTGCGCCAGCCGAAGGCGACGATCAGCATCTCGATCAGCGGCGGGAAGCCCGCGGTCGCCACGGCCATTCCGATCCCGGTCAGGCCGACCGCCAACGCTCGGCGGCGGACGAACCAGACGTTGATCACGTGCAGGCTCACGAGCCCGAGCGCCCCCTGGCCGAGGCCCCGCAGGAACACGAAGCCGATCGCGAGCCCGACCAGGCCCGTCACCGTCGACAAGTACACGCATGCGAGCGCGAGCCCCGCGGCGATCCAACCGACCGCCAGCCGCGGGCCGCGGCGGTCGATGGAGCGCCCTACCCACGGGAGCGCGAGGGCACCGGCGAGGGTGCCAAGGGTGTACACGAGCGAGACGCTGGCGCGGGTCGTGCCCAGGTCGTCGATGATCGGGTCGAGGAAGACCGAGACGCCCACCGTCTGCGCCGGCGTCGTCATCATCAGCCCGAGCGTGCCCGCCACGAGGACCACCCACCCGTAGTAGACCGGCGAGCGCTCGATGATGCGCGAGCGGATCGGGGCGTCGGGCACGGTTCGAGGGTACGCCACCGGCCGCACCCGCGGCCGCGGCGTCCGCATCGGTTCGATGCACGACCGACGCGCGCGCCGGGCGCGTGGAACGCTGATCCGCATGATGCTCCTGCCGTTCCGCGCCCACCGCCTTCGAGGATGCCCGCCCTCGTTCCACCGACCGTGGGCCTTGCTCGCGGCGGCCGTCCTCGCGATCGTGCCCTTGGCACACGCCCAAGGGGTCGAAGCACCTGGGGCACCGCCGTCCGCGGAGGCATGGTTGGACCTGCCGCTCGTGGACGCCGGGTCCGGCGCGGTCTTCACGTTGCGCGACTTCGACGACGGCGTCGTTCTCGTCGAGACCATGGCGACCTGGTGCGGCAACTGCCGCCGGCAACTCGGCCACCTCGCCGCGGCCGCGGCGGAGCTGGGCGGCGAAGCCGCCGAGGGCGTGCCGGTCGCGTTCGTCGTGGTGAGCGTCGAGCGCGGCCTCGAGCCCGCTCGGCTGGCCGCCTACGCCGAGCGCGAGGGCTTCCCGTTCCGCTTCGTCGTCGCCGACGACGACCTGCTCCGCGCGCTCGCCGATCGCTTCGGCCGCGTCGTGCTCAATCCGCCGGCGACACCGCACGTCGTCGTCGCACCGGGCGGTCGCGTCGGTGAGCTGAGCACGGGCTTCGAGGCGCCGGCGGCGCTCGTGGCGCGCCTGCGCGCCGCAGCCGACTGAACGCCGTGGAGGCGCTGATCCAGGCCTTCGTGCTCGGCAACGGCGCCATCTTGACGAACGTCTGCCTGCTTCCGCTCTACCCGGGGCTCGTCGCGTTCCTGGCCGCCCAACGCACCGACGCGAGCCCGGCGGCTCGCGGGGCGCTCGGCCTGTACGTGTTGGCCGGCGTGTTGGTGCTCATGCTCGCGTTGGGCGCGGTGTTGGCGGGCGCGCGCGCGTCGTTCGCCGCCATCCTGCCGTGGCTCTTGCCCGCCGTCTACGCGGTGGTGGCGGCGCTGGGCTTGGCGCTGCTGATGGGCCGCAGCCCGTTCGCGCGCCTGGCGACGCTGCGCGCGCCGGTGCTGCGCGACCCGCGCGCCGCGGCGTTCGTCTATGGGTTGCTGTTGGCGCCCATGACGCTCCCGTGCACCGGCCCCGTGATCGTGGCGGCATTCGTTCTCGGGGCCGGCGACCCGGGGGCGTTGGGGGCGGAGCTCGCGTACGTGTTGGCGTTCGGCCTCGGGTTCGGCTGGCCGCTGGCGGTGCTTCCATGGCTCACGCTCGGTGCGCAGCGGCGCGTGATCGAGGGCATGACGCGACACCATCGTCGGCTCGAGATCGCTTCGGGGGTCGTGCTGATCGCGATCGCGGCGTGGGGGTTCGCCACCGAGGTGGTCCCGAACCTCGCCTGAGCGCTCCGTCAGCCGGTGGCCCGCAGGCTCCAACCGCCGGTGAAGGTGCACGCCGAAAGGCCGTCGCGCTGGCATGAGAGGCGCTCGGCCGGCAAGTCGGTCGCCGCTTCCACCACCCGCGGGAGCAACTCGCAGACGCCGGCCGCCTGGCAACCGGCGTCGCGGTACACGCAGTTGTGCGCCACCAGCGTCCACCCGTCGGACTTGGCGGTTAGGGCCGGCAGCATGTCGCCGTACTCGAGCGCTTGGAGCAGGCGCCAGAGCCGTTCTCGGGGCGGCAGGTGCAGGAGTTGCGTGCGGAGCGGCGTCGCCAATGCGTCCACGACCCCGCGCAGGAGCGGCTCCAGCACGCGCTGCTGGTCGGCGACGGCCAGCAGCGCCGCGAGCAGCTCGGGGTAGCGCTTGGGGAAGGCGTCCTCGGCCACGAGCGTCAAAGCGTAGCGGCGGGCCGGTCGGCCTGCCCCGGTGCGGCCGGCGCCGCGACCGCCATGGCGGCCGCGGTCGGGCTCGCTGGCGACGATCGCCGCGCGCTCCAGCGCGAGCAGGTGGTGGCGGGTGGCGTTGGGGCTGAGCGACAGGGCCGCCGCGACCTCGGCGACGGTCGAGGGGCCCTGGCGCTTGAGGTGGCGAAGCACGCGATCTCGGGTCTCCATGGATTCCCACCATTCGTACCATGGACATGGTGAGAACGTGAGTCTATGCTTGGGATCAGGAGGTGGACCATGGTCCGCAACGAAGGAACCGTCGATCGCATCGTCCGCGTGGTGCTGGGGCTCGTGCTCGTCGCCGCCTGGGCGTTCGGTTGGCTCACCGGCACCCTCGCCGTCGTGTTGGGCGTGCTCGGCATCGTGCTCGTCGCCACTGGCGCGGTCGGGTTCTGTGGAATCTACAGGGTGTTCGGCATCTCGACCTGCCCGGTGCCCGCCAAGCGCTGAGCCCGCCAAGCGCGTCCGCATGAAAGCGCGTCCGCATGAAGGGTCGCTCTGGGCCCGCGTCGCCCCCCGGTCCCGCACCGGGGGGCGCTTCGGTATGGTGACGGTGCTCGTCGCGCGCCGGAGACGGCGCGCCCCGCACTGCACCTACTCACCGCCGCGAAGGAGCCACCATGCCGCGCCGTGGTTCGACCCTGCTGATCACCGCCGCCCTCGTGCTCGGAGCCTCGAGCTTCGGGACCGCCGCCGCCCAGTCGTCGTGGACCTGCCCGGACGGCTTCGCCGGCCAGACGCTCTCGGTCTACAACTGGACCACCTACATCGCCGAGAACACGATCGCCGACTTCGAGGCGGCCTGCGGCGTCCGCGTGATCTACGACACGTACCCCACCGATGGCGACATGCTCGCCCGCATGCGCCAGGGCAACCCCGGCTACGACGTCGTCGTCCCCTCGGACGTCATCGTCCCGCTGATGATCGAGGAGGGGCTCGCGGTCGAGCTCGACCGCGGTCGTTTGCCGAACCTCGCCAACGTCGGCCCCACCTTCCTGAACCTCGACTTCGACCCCGGCAACGTCTACTCGCTGCCCTACCAGTGGGGCACCATCGGCATCGGCTACGACGTCGAGGCGGTCGGCTTCGAGATCACCTCCTGGCGCCAGATGTTCGAGTACGACGGCCCGGTGAGCTGGCTCGAGGACGTGCGGCCCATGTTCGGCGTCGTGCTCTCGATCCTGGGCCATGACCCCAACACCGCCGACCCCGACCTGATCGACGAGGCCAAGGACTACCTGATCGCCAACGGCAGCAACGTCGTCTACATCAACCAGGACGACGGCCAGGAGATCCTGCTGCGCGGCGAGGCGCACATCGTCGTCGAGTACTCGGGCGACCTCTTCCAGATCATGGACGAGTGCGAATGCGACCGGTACGCCTACGTGATCCCCGAAGAGGGGGCGAACTTCTGGGTCGACAGCCTGGTCATCCCGACCGGAGCGAGCAACCCCGAGTTGGCCCACGCCTTCCTCGACTACCTGATGGACCCCCAGGTCGCCGCCGACATCGCGAACTACACCGCGTACGGAAGCCCGAACCGCGCGGCGATCGCGGCCGGGTTGATCGACGCCGAGCTGCTCGACGACCCGGGCATCTACCCGAGCGCGGAGACCGAGGAGCGCCTCTTCCGCGTGGTCCAGGACGCCGAGCTCGAGCAGCTCTACAACGACGCCTGGGAC
>JAGXHO010000054.1 GCA_024636105.1 Trueperaceae bacterium
CACGGTGGCGGGGATCTTGACCATCAGGTTCGGCCGGTCGACGGTTCGCCACAACCGGCGCGCCTCCGCCAGCGTCCCCTCGGCGTCGTGGGCCAAGTCGGGCGCGACCTCGATGCTGACGTAGCCGTCGTCGCCACCCGTACGCCGGTACATGGGCAGGAACTCGTCGGCGGCGGCACGGACGTCGTCGATCGCGAGCGCGTCGAAGATCGCCGCCGCGTCGAGGCCACGCGCGGCGAGCTCGCTGATGGCGTCGTCGTACACGTCGCTCTTCGCGATCGCCTGCTCGAAGATCGTCGGGTTGGACGTGAGCCCGGTGATCTCGCCGGCGCCGATCATGCGCGCCAGCGCACCGCTGGTCAGGAGGTCGCGGCGGATGTGGTCGAGCCAGGGGGACTGGCCGAGCCGCTGCAGCGTCAGCAACGGATGCGCGGCGGCGGCCGCAGGGGCGGGGTGGGTCGCGGAGGTCGTCTCGGGGAGGGTCATGGGCGCTCCTGAAGGTGGTACCGGGCGTCACCGCTCATGGCGACGCTGCGAACGAAGCGGCCGTTGGCCGCGAGGTGGTCGACCACGTGGCGGGCGGTCTCCAGCCGCTCGGGGGCGCCAGCGTCGGTGGCCAGCGCGGTGACGTGGCTCCGGAGCGCCCTGTGACGGTACGTGGGGACGGACGGGTTCATCGGACCTCCTTGGCGGCGGCGACCACCGCGTCGACGGTGAAACCGAAGCGCTCGAGGAGCGCCGGGAGCGGTGCGGACGCACCGAACGAACGCATGCCGAGGACCCGGCCACGCAGGCCGGTGTAGCGCTCCCAGCCGAAGGTCGAGGCCTGCTCGACGGCGACCCTGGCGGTGACGTCCGGGGGCAGCACCGCGTCGCGGTACGCCTGCGGCTCGGCCTCGAACAGCTCCCAGCTCGGCATGCTCACCACCCGGGTGCGGATCCCCTCCTGCGCCAGGCGCTCCTGCGCTTGCACGCACAGCGCCACCTCCGAGCCGCTGGCGAGCAGCAGCACCTCGGGGGCCCCGCCGGGCGCGTCGACCAGGACGTAGGCGCCGTGCGCGAGGCCGGCGGCGGACGCGGTCTTCGATCGGTCGAAGGTCGGCAGCGCCTGGCGCGACAGGATCAGCGCCACCGGGACGTCGCGCTGCGGCATCAGCCAGCGCCAGGCCTCGACGACCTCGTTCGCGTCGGCGGGGCGCAGCACCCGCACGCCCGGGATGGCGCGCAGCGAGGCGATCTGCTCGACCGGCTGGTGCGTCGGCCCGTCCTCCCCGACGCCGATCGAGTCGTGGGTGTAGACGTTGATGACCGGTAGCTTCATGAGCGCCGAGAGCCGCAGCGTGGGCCGTGCGTAGTCGCTGAAGATCAGGAAGCCGGCGCCGAACGGCCGCACCTTCGAGAGCGCCATGCCGTTGAGGATCGAGCCCATCGCGTGCTCGCGGACCCCGAAGTGCAGGTTGCGGCCGCCGGGCTCGTCGGCGGCCTGGTCGCCGGCGCCGGCGAAGGTCAGCCGCGTCTTGGTCGACGGCGCCAGGTCGGCCGCGCCGCCGATGAGCCAGGGCACCCGCGGCGCGACGGCGTTGAGCGCGCGCCCGGACGCGTCGCGGCTGGAGACCCCGACGGCGTCGGCCGCGAAGACCGGCAGGTCGGCGTCCCATCCCGCGGGCAGCTCGCGCCGCTGGAGCCGTTCGAAATCGTCCGCGAGCTCGGGGTGGGCCGTCCGGTAGCGCGCGAAGGTGTCGTGCCAGCCGGCGCGCAGGTCGGCGCCGCGGCGACCGATCCCGGCCGCCACGTGGGCGCGGACCTCGTCCGGCACCAGGAAGCGGGCGTCCTCGGGCCAGCCGTACGCGCGCTTGGCCGACCGCACCTCGTCTTCGCCGAGCGGCTCGCCGTGGGCAGCGGCGGTGTCCTGCTTGTGCGGCGCCCCGAAGCCGATGTGGCTGTCGACGATGACGAGCGTCGGTCGCCCCTCGGTGCGGCGGAAGCTGGCCAACGCCTCCGCCATCGCCGCCGCGTCGTTGGCGTCGGCCACGTGCAGCACGTGCCAGCCGTACGCCCGGAAGCGGGCGCCGACGTCCTCGCCGAAGGCGAGCTCGGTGCTGCCCTCGATGGTGATGCGGTTGCGGTCGTAGATCCAGCAGAGCCGCTCGAGGCCCAGCTGGCCGGCCAGCGACGCCGCCTCGCTAGCCAACCCTTCCATCATGTCGCCGTCGCCGGCGAGCGCGTAGACGTCGTGGTCGACGACGGTGAAGCCGGGGCGGTTGAAGGTCGCGGCCAGCCAGCGCGCGGCGATCGCCATGCCCACCGAGTTGCCGACGCCCTGCCCGAGCGGGCCCGAGGTGGTCTCGACCCCAGCGGTGTGGTGGTACTCCGGGTGCCCGGGGGTGCGGCTGTCGAGCTGGCGGAAGCGCTTCAGGTCGTCGAGCGCGACCGCCTCTTCGTCCAGCGGGCGCTCGTCGGCGTCGACGGCGCGGGTGCCCGTCACGTGGAGCAAGGCGTACAGGAGCGTCGACGCGTGGCCGGCCGACAGCACGAAGCGGTCGCGGTCGGGCCACGCCGGGTCGGCCGGGTCGAAGCGCAGCACGTGCTGCCACAGCGCGTAGGCGACCGGCGCGATACCCATCGGGGTGCCGGGATGACCCGAGGCGGCCTGCTGGACCGCGTCGATGCACAGCGTGCGTAAGGTGGTGATCGCGAGGCGATCGAGGTCGGGCGCGGGGTTCATGCGCGTGCCTCCGGTTCGGTCCAGCCGCCGGGGACGAGGGCATCAGCTGTGGCCGGCCCCCACGTGCCGGGCGCGTATTGCGCGGGGGGTGCGTCGACGTGCAGCGCGGGTTCGACGATCCGCCACGCCTCCTCGACGTAGTCCTGGCGGGCGAAGCGGAAGGCCTCGCCGCGCATGGCGTCGCTCAGCAGCTCGGCGTACGGGTCGCGCTCGGCGCCCTCGTGGTCGTGGTCGGCGATCAGCTCGAGCGCGTGCCCTTCGGGTTGGCCCGGCTCACGGACGGTGGCGCCGACGCCGATCTGGACCTTGGGTCCAAGCAGGAAGCGCACGTGGTTGGCGTCGCGCGGCACCCCCGCGACGGCGGGGGGGCGGCGCAGCTTCACGAGCACTTCGGTGCGCGCGACCGGGAGGTGCTTGCCGGTGCGCAGGAAGAACGGTACGCCCTGCCAGCGCCACGAATCGACGGCGAGCTCGAGCGCCGCGTACGTCTCGGTCCGCGAGGCCGGCGCCACGCCGGGCTCGTCGAGGTAGCCCTGGAACTGGCCGCGATGCAGGCGTGCCGGATCGAGCGGCGCGATCGCCTTGAGCACTTTGACCTTCTCGTCGCGCAGCGCCTCGGTCCCGTCACCGCCGGGCGGGGGCTCCATGGCGACGTTCGAGAGCACCTGCAGCAGGTGGTTCTGGACGACGTCGCGGACGGCGCCGGTCGCGTCGTAGAACGCGCCCCGCCCCTCGATGCCGAAGGGTTCGGCCATCGTGATCTGGACGTTCTCGACGTAGTGCCGGTTCCAGATCGGCTCCATGAAGGTGTTCGCGAAGCGGAAGAAGACCAGGTTCTGCACCGCCTCCTTGCCCAGGTAGTGGTCGATCCGGAAGATCGCGCGCTCGTCGATGCAGCGGTGCAGCACGCCGTTCAGCTCGCGCGCCGACGCGAGGTCGGTCCCGAAGGGCTTCTCGAGCACCAGTCGCGCCTCGCGGTCACAGCCGCTGCCGTTCAGGTGGCCGATGACGACCTCGAACAGCGACTGCGGGATCGCCAGGTAATGGACCGGGTGCGCGGCGTCGCCGAGCTCCCGGCGCAGCGCCGCGAACGTCATGGGGTCGTGGTAGTCGCCCTCGACGCTGCGCAAGAGCCCCATCAGGCGCTCGAACGCCACGGGATCCACCCCGCCGCCGTGGCGCTCGAGACTGTCGCGGACGCGGGCCCGCAGCGCCTCGAGCGACCCGCGGCGCGCCACGCCGATGATGGGGACGTCGAGCGTGCCCTGCTGGACCATGCGCTGCAGTGCGGGGAAGATCTTCTTGAAGGCCAGGTCGCCGGTCGCGCCATAGAAGACCAGCGCGCCGGAGCGCGACCCGTTCACGGTTTCTCTTGGTGGCCGCCGAAGCCGAAGCGCATGGCCGAGAGCACCTTGTTCGCGTAGGTGGCCTCGCCACGCGAGGCGAAGCGGGCGTAGAGCGCGGCCGTGAGCACCGGCGCCGGGACCGACTCGTCGACGGCCGCCTGGATGGTCCAGCGCCCCTCACCGGAATCGGAGACGTGCCCGGCGAAGCGCTCGAGGTCGCTGCCGTCCGCCAGCGCCTCGGCGGTGAGGTCGAGCAGCCACGACCCCACCACGCTGCCGCGGCGCCAGACCTCGGCGATCTCGCCCACGTCGAGGTCGTAGGCGTAGCGCTCGGGGTCGCGCAGCGGTGCCGTCTCGGCGTCGTCGACCGCCGCCGTCAGGCCCACGTCGGCCTGCTGCAGGATGTTGAGTCCTTCGGCGTAGGCGGCCATGAGCCCGTACTCGATGCCGTTGTGCACCATCTTCACGAAGTGCCCGGCGCCGGCAGGACCACAGTGCAGATAGCCGTCCTCCGCCGTGCCGGCGTGCTCGCCGCGGCCCGGGGTGGGCGGCGCGGCGGCGCGACCGGGCGCCAGGGCGGCGAACACGGGGTCCAAGCGGGCGACCGCTTCCGGGTCGCCGCCGATCATGAGGCAGTAGCCGCGCTCGAAGCCGTGGACACCGCCGCTCGTGCCGACGTCGACGTAGTGCACCTGGCGCTCGCGCAGCGCGTGGGCGCGGCGCAGGTCGTCGACGTAGTACGAGTTGCCGCCGTCGACGATCGTGTCGCCCGGCTCCAGCAGCGGCGCGAGGTCGGTTACGACCGCGTCGACCACCCCGGCGGGCACCATCAACCACACGACCCGCGGCGCGGGGAGTTGCGCGACCAGGTCGGCGACCGAGTCGGCGCCGGCGACGGCGCCCCCGACCAGCGCGTCGACCGCGGCCGGGTCGCGGTCGTGGACGACCGCCCCGATGCCCTGGTCGCTCAAGCGCCGGACCATGTTGGCCCCCATGCGGCCCAAACCGATCATCCCGATGTGCATGCGTTCTCCTTGGGGTGCGGGCGCGCCGTCGCGCGGCCTCATCGGCCGTGCCGCGTACGCGCGCAGGGTGCGGCGCCAGGTCGGAGGTGATGACGTGAACGGGGAGCGTGGCCAGCAGTGGGCTGAGCCGCCCCTTCGCGCGGAAGCGTTCCAGGAAGGCGTCGCGCGCGCGTCGGCGCCAGGTCTCGGGCGTATCGGGCGGTCCCAGGAGCAGCTTGCGCGCCACCCCGCCGCCCAGCCAAACGCCGCCGGTCGCCAGCGTGCGCAGCGCCCAGTTGCCCGCCTCGCCGCCGTACGCGGCGAGGAAGCGCAGGAC
>JAGXHO010000055.1 GCA_024636105.1 Trueperaceae bacterium
GCCAACCCCGCGGGGCCGGCACCGACGACGACGACCGGGGCGGGGGGATGGCGCATGCGCCTCTTCTACCGCGGCCCAGGCGCCGGCACCGTTCGCGCGAGCCCCGTGCGGGGCAGGCGCAGCCGGCCGCTCAGGGCGCGAACGGGCTGACGAGGACGATCACCCCCTCGTCGAGCGCGATCGTCCGCGCGGTGCGGCCGCCGCCGAGCACGTCGATGCGGACGCCGACCCGGTTCCAACCGCGCACCAGGGAGAGGTCGACGAGCAGGTCGACGTCCGCGTCGCTGCACGTCCCGGAGCTCGCGAACGAGACGGGGGCGTCGGCGTGGACCCACCCGAGCAACGTGAACGAACTCAATCCCGGGTCGGCCCAGTTCACCGGGCCCGGCGTCAGCGCCAACAGGCCCGGGCCGACGATCGTGAACCCGTACACGAAGCTCGGGCCGAGCACGGACATCGGCTCGAAGGGCGTCACCCGTGCCGTTGCGTTGCTCGCAGCCACCGCGCAACCGGCGGGCAGGGGACCGTCGAGGGCGTCCGGCGCCGCCACGCGCAGCTCGTCGGGAAGCTCGGTCGAGAACGGGAGGTCGAGCTCGAGCACACCGGTCGCGGGCAGCAAGGTCGTGGCGAGCGCATGGATGCCCGGCGTCAACTCGACCACCTGGGCCGGCACCAACGCCATCGGCGCCGCGCCGGATTCGGCTGCGATCAGGGTGACCGCCATCGGCAGCAGCGCCGGGTCACCGACGTACACGGCCGAGACGGTCGTGCGCGGTTCGGGTGCTTGGCCCACGGCGGGCGCCGCGCAGGCCGTGATCGTGAGCAGGAGGACGAGGGCGCACGAACGACCGACCCGTACCATCAGGAACCTCCTCGCGGGTGCGGGCGTGCGCAACCGGCACCGACCGCTTCCTCCATGACGTGCGCGCGGTCCGCGGCCGCGGCCCAGGAACCCGTCACGGCGTCGAGTACACCGGATGCGCGAACAGGCCGGTGCCCGGCTCGATGGCGATCGCCACGCGGAGCGGGTCGGCCATCCCGACGTTCGACACCGCGATGCCGACGCGGTTCCAACCGCGCTCGAGGGTCAGGTCGACGGCGTACGCCACGTCGAGGTCGGTGCACGTGCCCTGGGTCGTGTAGGTCACCGGAGCGTCGGCGTAGACGAACGTGAGCAGGGTCGCGGCGTCGACGGGTACCGCGAAGTCGACGACCTCGGGCAGCATGAGCACCGGTGGGTTCGTGTCGAAGTCGAGACCGGCGAAGAGCGGCGACGTCTGCTCGGGCGGGCCGTACGCGAAGCCCGAGACGGTCGCCGCGCCGTCGACCGCCACGGTGCAGCCCGCGGGCAGATCGAACAACCGCAGAGCGTCGGCCGCGGGCAACCGCATCCCGGCGGGCAGGTCGGCCGGCGCCGGGAGCTCGAGCGTCGCGCGTCCGTCCAGGTCGAACCAAGCGGTGTCGAGCACGTACTGGCCGGCGTCGAACTCGACGACGTCGGCGGGCTCGACGTCGGTGACGATCAGGCTCGGTTCGAACGCGACGATCGCGATCGCCATCGGCAGACCCGCCGGGTCGCCGGCGTAGGTGACGTCGAGGGATCGCGGACCGACCGCCTCCGGACCGGCGGTGCAGCCGACGACCGCCAGGGCGAGGACGAGAGCAGGAAGGAAGCGGAGACGCGCCACGCGGAACCTCCTCGATCGAGCCGCGGACGTCCGTCGCCGACCGCGACGTCGCCGCGGGTCCCCTCATGCTGCGCCGGCCCGGGGCGTCGGTCGTTCCCATGCGTCACCGTGCCGGCGCGAACCTCACACCACGCCGTCGGCCACCCAGCCCGCGACCCGGGTGACGCTCGCGTCCACCTGGCGCAGCAGCGTCAGTACCTCCAGGTGGTGCGAGCTCGACGCGCGCGCCTCGGGCAGCCGTGCCTCGAGCCGCGCCAGGTGCGCCACGCGCATGCGCGCGACGTGCGCCTCGAACGCCGGTCGCCCCTCGATCACGCTGCGCGCCATGGTCGCGTCGTGGGTGGCGACCGCGGTGAAGGCGGCGCGCATGCGCGCGAGCAGCCGGTCGGCCGAGTCGCCGAGCTCGGTGCGGCCGTCGCGGCTGTACTCGACGCCGGCGGCGCGCAGCTTGTCCTCGCGCCGCTGCAACCGTCGGATCTGGTCGCCGACGTGTTCGAGCTCGGTCACCATCAGCAGCAGCCGCTCGGAGGCGTCGTCGTCGCCGTGCCGCGCGCGCAGCCGCGCCAGGTAGTCGACCGTCCGCTGCGTCAGTCGGTCGACCTTGGCTTCGCGCGCGGCGATCGGTTCGGGGTCCCAGGCGCCGCTGTGCAGCGACCGGGCGGCCAGGTCGGTCATCACGGCGACCTGGTCGCTCACCCGGACCGTCTCGCGCAGCGCCAGCGCGGTCGCGAGCTTGGGGTCGTCGAGCGCGTCGTCGCGCAGGTACTTGGGACCCAACTCCTCGTCGGCGGTGGGGACGAAGCGCGCGGCCAGGCGCGCTGCAGGGCCGGCGAAGATCGTCCCCACGACGCCGACGATCAGGTTGAAGCCCGTGTGCGCGTTCGCGATCTGGCGCGCGCCGTCGCCACCGATGAACGCGAGACCCTGGGCCACCGGCTCGACCAGGAACGCGAGCGCCACGGCCCCCAGCCCCTTGATCACCAGGTGCATGGTGGCGACCTGCTGCGCCGACGCGTCGAGCGCCCGCGCGCTCAGGAGCGGCAGCAGCGTGCTGCCGACGTTGCCGCCGGCGACCAGCGCGAGCGCCGTCGGGAAGGTGACCGCGTCGGCGGCGAACAGGCCGAGCGCCACCGCCGCCGCCGCGTTGGCGCTGCCGAGGAGGCCGCCCAACGCGATGCCCACCAGGACGACGACGAACGGCTGACGCTCGGCCGCCTCGATGATGAGCGCGAAGAGCGGCGTCCCGGCCAGATCGCCGAGCGAAGAGACCGTGAGGTCGAGGCCGAGGAACAGCAGCCCCGCACCCAGCACCAGGCCACCGACGCCGCGGGCGCGGCGCCACGAGGAGATGACGAAGCCGACCCCGATCATCGGCAGCGCGGCGGCCGCGATGTTGAAGGCCGCGAGCTGGATGGCGAGCGTAGCGCCGATCTTGGCGCCGAGCGACAGCGCGATCCCCTCGCGGACCGCGACGAGGCCGCCAGCCACCAGACCGAGCGCCGTCACGGCGGTGGCGGTCCCGCTCTGGGTGGCCGCGGACACGGCCGTACCGGCGACCAGCGCCCGAAACGGCGAGCGCGTCGCCGCCGCCATCCAGCGGCGCGCCGACGAGCCAGCGCTCGCTTGGAGCGCGTTCGCGATGCGCTCGATGCCGAGCAGGAAGAGCGCGAGTCCGCCGAGGGTGACCAAGATCATGGCGCGGTCCGGGAGGTCATGGGGACGTCAGGCTACCGCGTGCGCGCGAGGAGCGCGTGCAGCGCCGCCGTCAGTCATCGGTCGAGCGGCGCGCGGCGTTCTTGGCGAGGTCGCGATGGACCGCCGTGACGTCCTCGAACCGCTCGCCCAACCGCTGCGCGAGGCGTTCCGCGATCGCGACCGAGCGGTGTTGGCCACCCGTGCAGCCGATCGCGACGGTCAGGCGCGCCTTGCCGGCGCCGGCATGGAGCGGGATCCAGCGCACGAGCAGCCCGAAGATCTCGTCGACGACCACGGCCGTCTCGGGTTGGGCGAACACGAACTCGGCCACCGGCGCGTCGAGGCCGGTCTGCGAGCGCAACATCGGGTCGTAGTGCGGGTTGGGCAGGAAGCGCACGTCGAACATCAGGTCCGCATCGAGCGGCACGCCGTGCTTGAAGCCGAAGCTCATGACGTCGACGTCGAGCACGGTCGTGACGTCGCGGCCGAGCACGATGCGGCCGAGGCGCGCCTTGAGGTCGTGGGCGTTCATCCGCGTGGTGTCGAGCACCAGGTCGGCGCGGTCGCGCACCCCCGCGAGCAGGCGCCGCTCGGCGGCGATGTGCTCGAACAGGCTGTGGCCCTCCTGCACGGGGTGCCGCCGGCGCGTCTCCGAGTACCGACGGACGAGGACGTCGTCGGCGCAGTCGAGGAACAGGATCTGGTGCCGGACGCCATCGGCCTCGAGCTGGTCGAGCGCGAGGAAGAGGTCGTCGAACATCGACCGTCCGCGCACGTCCATCGCCACCGCGATGCGGTGGGCGTGGTGGACGGCGAGCGCCTGGAGGTTCTTCAACTGAGGCAAGAACGCGGGCGGCAGGTTGTCGATGCAGAAGAACCCGAGGTCCTCGAGCGCCTTCATCGCCTCGGACTTGCCGGCGCCCGAGAGGCCGGTGACGATCAGCAGGTGTTCGTGGTTCGGCATCGCTCCACCCCTGTGGGCATCGCTCCGGCATGGTGTCGCTCGTGCGCCGCGCGTGACCCCGCATCTTCCCACGGTCGCGGTCGGCGACGCCACGGCCGCCGTACCACGTTGGACCGGGGTTAGCCTGACGCATGTCGATGGACGCCACCCCCCTCCCCCACCTCCCGGACGTCCTCCACGTGGCGCTCGCGCCGCACGCCGACGACCGCGGCTTCTTCGTCGAGCGCTGGCGCGCGGACGCCGCGGCGGCGGCGGGGCTGCCGGCGTTCGTGCAGGAGAACCACTCGCGGTCCCGGCGCGGCACGCTCCGCGGGCTGCACTTCCAGGCGCCGCCGCACGCCCAAGGGAAGCTCGTGAGCGTCGTCCGCGGCACGGTGTTCGACGTGGCCGTCGACCTGCGCGCCGGGTCGGCGACGTACGGGCGGTGGGACGGCGCGGTGCTCGACGGCGACCGCCCCGAGCACCTGTGGGTGCCGGCCGGCTTCGCGCACGGGTTCTTGGTGCTGTCGGACGTCGCCGACGTCGTCTACAAGGTCGACGTGGGCTACGCACCGGAGGACGAGGGCGGCCTGCGCTGGAACGACCCGGACCTGGCCATCGCCTGGCCCGACGCCGGCGCCCCCATCGTCACCTCCGCCAAGGACGCTCGCTGGGCGCCGTTCGCGGCGTTCCGCACCCCGTTCGTCTGAAACGGCGCCGTTCCTCGCAACCGGCCCCGCGCCTGAAGGCGAAGCGGTACGCTCGAGGCGCATGGCGTCCGCCGCCCCCGAGCGTCCCCCCTCCGCGACCCCCGACCGCCGCGTCACCGCCTGGCGCTGGTGGAACCGTGGCCTGTACTGGCTGTACGAGCGCCGGCTGCTCGCGCAGGTGCGCGGCGGACCGGTGCCCAAGCACCTGGGGATCATCATGGACGGCAACCGCCGCTTCGCGCGCGCGCTCGGGCTCGACGCCAAGGCCGGCCACGACTACGGCGCCGGCAAGGCGCGCGACGTGCTCGCCTGGTGCCTCGACCTCGGCATCCAGCACGTGACCCTGTGGGGCTTCTCCACCGACAACCGTGGCCGGGACCCGGAAGAGGTGGCGCACCTCCATCGGCTCTTCGCGGCGCAGGCGCGCGAGTTCCTGAGCGACACCGAGCTGCACCGCAACGAGGTGCGGGTGCGCGTCATCGGCGACATCGACGACTTCCCCGAAGAGTCGAAGGAGGCGCTCCGAGCGATGGAGGCCGCCACCGCGGAGTACGACCGGCTCCACCTGCACGTCGCACTCGGGTACGGCGGCCGCGAGGAGATCGTCGCCCCGGTCCGGGCGGCGCTGCGCGCCCACGCCGACGCCGGCGACGACCTGGCGAGGGTCGCGGAGACGCTCGACGCCGGCGACATCGGACGGCACCTCTACACCGCCGGCCTCCCCGACCCCGACTTCATCGTCCGCACCTCGGGCGAGGTGCGCTCCTCAGGCTTCCTCCTGTGGCAAGCGGCGTACGCCGAGTTCTACTTCTGCGACGCCTACTGGCCCGAGTTCCGGCGCATCGACTTCCTGCGCGCGCTGCGCTCGTTCCAGCAGCGGCAACGACGCTTCGGGCGCTGACGCGCGCTCACGGCAGCGCCAGCGTCCGCAACACCCCGTCGAGCCCGAGGTTCGTGCGTACGTTCGCCAACACCAGGAAGGCCGACCCGACGCCGAGCGACGGCCCCTCGATGGCGACGCTCACGACATCGGCACCGACGAGTGCCGGGTGTTCGAAGCGGAGCACCGCGACCACGTCCTCGCCGGAGAACTCGGTCGGCGCCTGCGGCAGGGGTGGGTCGCTGCCCAGCAGGCGCAGCGTCGAGGAACCCCCTTGGTCGACGAACAGCCGCAGCGCGACGTCCTCGGTGGCGTAGGCGAAGCCGTCGAAGCGGAGCGCGCAACCGCTCAGGGCCGCGAGCACCGGCGCCGCCCGCGCCGCGGAGTCGTCCCCGTCGGCGAGCGCCGTGTCCGGCGGGGTGCGGAACACGAGCAGGCGCGGGTACGGCGTCCAGTTCCAGAGCACCACGACGAGCGTCACCCGGCCGTCGCCGTCGACGGCGAACACGGGCAGGGGCCGCACCGCCCCGGCCACGAGCTCGAGCGCACGCGCGGCCTCGTCGACCATCGTCGCGACGTCGGCGCCCGTGGTCGTCGGGGGCGCGATGCGGTACCGAGCTGCGAAGCTCGCCCACATCGCCGCCCAGGCTTCGGGCGTGTGGTCCTCGGGGGTCCAGCCCTCTGGCAGCAGGCGGCGGCGGTGCAGGTAGGTCACCGCGTCCGCCGCGGCGCCCGCCTCGGCCACCGGCCCGTCGCCACCGCGCAGCCCGGGCCAGGCCGGTTCGATCCGGCGGACGGCCTCCGCGAAGAGCGCCGCCGCCGCCTGACCGACGGTGGCGTCCGGACCGGGCAGGGCGCGGCGCAGCTCACTGGTGCAGACCTGGGCGGCCGCGCTCCCTAGGAGCGCGGCCGCAACGATCGTCACGATCCAGCGGCGCATGGCCGCAGGCTAGCAGGCGGGGTTCAGGCGCGGGCGTCAGACGAGGTCGGCGACCGACACCGCGC
>JAGXHO010000056.1 GCA_024636105.1 Trueperaceae bacterium
CTCGTGACCAGCGTCCACCGCGCCAAGGGGCTCGAGTGGCCGGTCGTCCACGTGCCCGGGATGACGGCGGGCGTGTTCCCCACCGGTTCGGACCCCGAGGAACGGCGGCTGGCGTACGTCGCTTGGACGCGCGCCCGCGACGCGCTGCACCTCTACCGCGACGGTCGCCGACCGCCCTCGCCGTTCCTGGCCGACGGGGACGTCGCCGACGTGATCGCGCTGGCGACCGACCTGGCGCACGCGCGGTGTTCGGACCGACGGATCCGACCGGGAACGGAGCGGCTCGCGGCGGCGTGGGCGCACCGCGAAGCGGCGGAGCGCTTCGGCGTCCAGCTCGGCGCCGATGCACCGCCGGCGGGACCGGGAGCACCGTCGGACGCGCGGTAGACTGCCGCGACGCGCGGCGTGCCCGACGCACCGACCGCGCCCAGGAGGCCCCCGTTGCGACCCATCGACCGCGAAGCCGTGCAAGGCGAGCTCGATCGCCGGCTCGGCCGGACCGTGTACCTGCATCTCGAGACCACCACCGGCTCCTACACGGCGCTCGGCCCCGAGAAGAAGCCCCCCGTGATCGCCTTCGTTCGCAACGCCCAGGTCACGTACCAGCGCGGCTCCGTGACCGGCCCCGGGCCGTACCGGGTCGGGCTCAAGCTCGATGGCGGTTGGGTGTACGCCGACGGCCTGACCGATTTCGAGGTGAGCGAGCGCGACGAGCTCCTGCTCGCCGGCCTCGACCCCGAGGGCCAACTAACGGTCGCCCTACAGCTCTCCGACACCCCCTTCCGGGAGGCGTGACCGTGGCCGAGCCGACCCCCTTCGTCCACGCCGGCGAGCGCGCCCTGCTCGTCGTGCTGCCGCACCCCGACGACGAGACCTTCTCGTCGGGCGGCACGCTCTCCGCCTGCGCCGACGCCGGCGTCCGGACCCTGTACCTATGCGGAACCTACGGCGACATGGGGCGCCGCATGGGGCGCCCCGCCTTCGCCAACCGCGAGTCGCTGCGCGACGTCCGCGAGCGGGAGTTGGCCGACGCCTGCGCGGTACTCGGCTGCGAGTTCCGCATCATGGGGCTGCGCGACAAGTGCGTCGAGTTCGAGGACCCGCACGTGATCGCGCGCCGCATCCGGTCCGTGATCGACGAGCTGCGGCCCAGCACGGTCATCGCCTTCTACCCCGGCTTCGGCGTCCATCCGGACCACGACGCCCTCGGCTGGTTCACCCAGCTCGCGGTGCGCGGCGTCGCGGCGGACGCGCGCCCGCGGCTGCTCGCCGTCGCCGTCGGTGACGCGGAGCAGAACCGCGAGGCGCTCGGCGAGCCCGACGTGGTGTCGAACATCACCGCGACGCAGCAGCGCAAGATCGACGCGCTGAAGGCCCACCGGAGCCAGACCGAGAACATGTTCTTGCGCTGGGAGGAGGACCGCGAGACCGACGACCAGGAGAAGGCCTTCCGCGAGCGCATGCTCGGGGGCGAGCGCTACTACCTGCTCGACCCCGATCTCGTCACCGACTACGAGCGCCGGCACGCGTGAGCACGGATCCGGGTCTGCTCCCGGACGACCTGCGCGCGCGCTACTTCGATCTGCTCGCCCGCTGGGTGGCGCTCCCATCGGTCGCCGCGGAGGGGCGGGCCCAAGGCGAGACCGCCGAGGCCGTCGCGGCCGAGTTGCGCGCCCTGGGCCTCGAGGTCGAGGTCCACGCGACCGCCGGCGCCCCCGTGGTCCTCGCCGAGCGGCGCGTCCCGGGCGCCCCCACGGTGCTCTTCTACAACCACTACGACGTCCAGCCGGCCGACCCGATCGAGCTCTGGACCTCCGAACCGTTCGAACTCGCCGAGCGCGACGGCAAGCTCTTCGGCCGAGGCGCCACCGACGACAAGGGGCAGCTCGCCTCGCGCGTCGTGGCGCTCGAGTGGCTGATGCGCCGCCACGGTGGCGCGCTCCCGGTCGGCGTCGTGTTCGTCGTCGAAGGCGAGGAGGAGGTGGGCAGCCCCAACGTGGGCGCCTTCGTCGAAGCGCACCGCGAGCGGCTCCGCGCCGACGCGTGCGTGTGGGAGTTCGGCGGCGTCGACGCCCACGACCGACCGCAGCTGATCTGCGGCCTCAAGGGGATCGTCTCGATCGACCTGACGGTCCGGACGGGCGCGTACGACCAGCACTCGGGCCTCGGCCCGGTCGTGCCCAACGCCGCCTGGCGGATGGCGGCCGCCGTCGCGAGCCTGCGCGACGCCGAGGGGCGCGCGCTCGTCGAGGGCTTCTACGACCGCGTGCGGCCGCCGACGGAAGCGGAGGCCGCCTACGTCGCGGCCGCGCCGCGCGAGGACGACGTGGTCGGCGCCAACGTCGGCGTCGCGCGCTTCCTGGGCGGCGCCACCGGCGCGGAGTGGCACCGGCGGCTGCAGCTGGAGCCCGTGATCAACGTCAACGGCATCCACTCCGGGTACGGCGGACCGGGCATGAAGACGGTGTTGCCGGTCGCGGCGATGGCCAAGCTCGACGTGCGCCTGGTGCCCGACCAGGACCCGCACGAGATCCTGGGCCTCATCCGCGCCCACCTCGACCGCCACGGCTTCGGCGACGTACAGGCGACGCTCGCGGAGCGCCCCGAACACCCGTCCCGCGTCGACCCCACGCATCCGTGGGTGCGGCATGCGGCGGCGGCGCTCGAGGAGGCGTACGGCACGCCGGCGGTCGTCACCGTGAGCTCGGGCGGATCGGGTCCGCTGCACCCCTTCGTCGACGTGCTCGGGCTCCCCGTGATCATGATCGGCGTGGGCCATGCCCAGGGGCGCGCGCACGCGCCGGACGAGAACGTCCGCTGGGTCGACGTGGAGCGAGGCACCTTCGCCACCGTCCGCACGATCGAGCGCTGGGCCGGACTCGAGCCTCATGCCGGACTCGAGCCTCAGGATTGAGCGCCACCGTGGGCAAGGGCGTGCACGCCATCGATCACGACCGCGCGAGCAGCTCCCCGCGCCGGAAGCGCCGCGCGCCGAACGTCAGCAGCGCCGCGGCCACCGCCCAGAAGGCAGCCCCTGCAGGGCGACCACGGGCGTGGAGAGCACCACCACGCCGGCCGCCTGCCCCACCACTAGCAGCACGATCGGGAGCACCACCGCGCCGCCGATCTGATACGCCTCTTGGAAGGTGTTCACGCGCGCGGAGACCAGGACGGTGGCGCCGAGGCCCACCGCCGCGACCGCCGGGGCCACCCAGAGCGCCAGGACCCACCACATGGGGGTCGGGAAGAACAGCCGCCCCATCACCGGCCATCCCGCCACGTTCGCGACCACCGTGTAGAGCACGAAGCCGCCCCATGCGACCGCCATCGCCGGCACGAAGCCCACGAGCAGCCTGCCGACCAACAGTTCAGCGTCGGTGGTGGGGGTGTAGAGCAGCGCCTCGAGCGTGCGCCGCTCCTTCTCGCCGGCGAAGGCGTCGGCCGCGATCACGCTCGCCACCATCAAGGGGACGATCAGGTACATCGGGGCGAACAGGTACACGAGCAGCAGGGTCACGATCGTCTGCTCCTCGGTTAGGCCCGCGAACCGCGCTTGGAACGCCTCGGGCATGCGGTCCATCATCCCGGTCAGGTCGGACGCCCCCGGTACGTTGATCAAGTGCGGGGCGAAAGAGGCGAGGGCGGGCAACACCAGCAGCATCACCAGCGGGACGATGACGATGGGCAGCAGCACCGCCTTGCTCTGCAGCACGACCGACAGGTCCTTGCGGATGATGGCGCGGATCGCGCGGACGTTCATGCCGGCACCTCCCCGTCGACGTGCTCTGAAACGGAGCCGCGTCCGACGCGGTGGAGCGCGAAATAGACGTCCTCCAGCGACGGAACCTCGCGCTCCACCGCGTGCACCCGCGCACCGAGCCCCACGAGCGCCGCGACGCCGTCGGCGATGGTGTCGGCGTCGCGCACGACGGCGTGGACGACCGCGACGTCCGCGCCGCCGTCCGGCGAGCCGTCCTCGGCCACCTCTCGCCACCCGTCGATGCCGGAGAGGCACGCGACGAGCGTCCCCCCGTCGGCCGGCGGCCGCGCCACCACCCGCACCCGGGTGCCGGCGCCCAATCCTGCGGCGAGGGCGCTCGGCGCCCCCTCCGCGACGACCTTGCCGTGCTCGAGCACCACCACCCGGTCGCAGAGCGCCTGCGCCTGCGTCAGATCGTGCGTGCACAGGACCACCCCGCGCCCTTCGGCGCGTAGCGCACGGACGCGGTCGGCGACCGCGCGCGCGGCGACCGGGTCGAGTCCGGCCGTCGGCTCGTCCAGGAAGAGCAGCTGTGGATCGTGCAGCAGGGCGCGCGCGAGCGCGAGGCGCTGGCTCATCCCCTTGCTGTACGTCCCCACGCGCCGATCGGCGGCCTCGCTCAGGTCGAACGCCGCGAGTAGGTCGGCCACGCGCCCGTCGACGAGCGCAGGCGCCACGCCGTACAGGTCGGCGAACGCGAGCAGGCCCTGACGGCCGGTCAGGCGGTCATCGACCGCGGGCGTCTCGGTGCTCACCCCCACCCGGCGGCGGACCTCCACCCCGTCGACGGCCGGGTCGTAGCCGAACACGCGCGCGCTGCCGGCGGTCGGGGCGAGCACCCCGGCGAGCAGCCGCACGGTCGTCGTCTTGCCCGCGCCGTTGTGCCCCAAGAGACCCACCACCTCGCCGCGCGCGACGCGCAGGTCGAGGGCGTCGACGGCGCGGTTCGAACCGAAATCGCGCCGGAGCGCGTGCGTCTCGACCAAGAGTCGTTCCATGCTCCCAGCGTAGTCGTGGGGGTTCAGCCCGCCAGGGGCGTCCGTCTCCCCAGCGCCGCTTCGAGCACCAGCAACGGCACCAGGGCCGGCAGGGTGAGCAGCAGCGCCAGACCGGCGGTGACGGGGTCGAGCAGGCCGCGGAAGCGCTCGTGCGCGAGCACCCGGGCCGCCGGCCAGGCGAGCGCGAGGCCGATCAGCGTGACGACCGCCGCCAACACGAAGCGGGCGGCGGGCGGCGCGAGGCGAGCCGGAGATCGGATGCACCGCCGCGAGCTCAGCACCGACGCGCCGATCGCGACGTTCCGGAGCAGCCCAATTCGCATGGCGCCCGCGGGGGACGTCCTATGGTGGATGCACGTGAGCGAGCGCAACCCCACACCGACGCAAGCGTCGACCGACCCGGCCGTTCGCCCCGTCGCATGGCTGGTGGTGGCGCCGGCGTCCGCGGGGATCGACGCGGACCTGCGCGCCCAGGACGGAGCGGCGCGGGTCGTGCGGACCGACGGCCTGGGTC
>JAGXHO010000057.1 GCA_024636105.1 Trueperaceae bacterium
CCAGGCGCCGGCGTGCTCGGGGAAGCCGTGCAGCAGGATCGCGAGGGGCCCGTCCTCTGGACCGTCCTGGAGGACGCGGAGGCGGATCCCGTTGCTGGCGACGTCGCGGGCTTCGGGCATGGGGGCTCTACTCCTCGAAGACGGCGTCGAGCGACGCGGCCTTGTCGAGGTAGAGCGTGATGGTTCGGTTGCGGATCGCGGGATCGGGGATCGCGGCCCGCATGCCGCCGTCGATGAACGGGCGGGCGAGCCGGTACGCCGCCGCCAGGACCGGAAGCTCGTACGCGCGCACGTCGGGGCGCCTGGCCTCCAGCGCGTCGGCGCACGGCGACCACGTGTCCACGTCGGCCTGCTGGACCTGCCGGAACGCGATGAGCAACAGGTTGAGGGCCCAGTCGAGCTGATCCGGCAGCCGCATGGATCTACCGGCGAGGCTCGTGCCGACTACGGTGGGGAAGCGCTCCCCGAGCGTCATGGACGGGGGTCCACCGACAGCGCGAACACGGATCGGTGCCGGTAGACCTCCTCGGGCCGCAGGACGACCGACGGGAAGTGCGGATGGCGCAGGGCGTCGGGGAAGCGCTGCGGCTCGAGCGCGAGGCCGTCGCCCTGGCGGTAGCGGCGCCCCGACGCGCCCACGAGGGCGCCATCGAGGTAACCGCCCGCGTACACCTGCAGGCCCGGCTCGGTGGTGCGGACGCGCAGGGTGCGGCCGCTGCCGGGGTCGTGGACCACGGCGGCCTCGACCAAGGAATCGGCGTTGGCGTCGCCGCGGTCCAGCACGAAGCAGTGGTCGATCCCCTTCGCGCCGGCCACCTGCGCGTCGTCGGCGCGCAGCACGTCGGCGAGCCGCGTCGCGGCGCGCAGGTCGAAGGGCGACCCGGCCACGGGCCGCAACTCGCCGGTGGGCAGGTGCTCGTCGTCGACCGGCAGGTAGGCCTCCGCCCGCACGGTCAGGAGGTGATCGTCGACGGTGCCCGAGCCCTCGCCCGCGAGGTTCCAGTAACCGTGGTGCGCCAGGTTCACCGGCGTGGGTGCATCGGCGCGTGCCTCGAAGGTCAGGTCGAGCTCGTGCCGTGCCGTCCAGGCGATCGTCACGGCCGCCTCGAGTCGGCCCGGGTAGCCCTGGTCGCCGTCTTCGGAGACGAGCTTCAGCGTGACCGCCGCCCGTTCGTCGTCGGCGACCGTGGCGCCCGCGTCGAGCGTCCAGACGCGAGCGTGGAAGCCGTCGGGCCCGCCGTGGAGCTGGTTGCGGCCCTCGTTCGCCGCGAGCGCGAACGGGCGTCCGTCGAGGTCGAAGGCCGCGCCGCCGATCCGGTTGGCGCAGCGGCCCACGACGACGCCGAAGTACGGCGCGTTGGCGAGGTAACCCGCCAGGTCGCGGTGGGCGAGCACCACGTTGGCGAGCACCCCGTTCGCATCGGGCGCGCGCACCTCGGTGACCGCTGCGCCCAGGTCGAGCAGCGCGACGCCGCTGTCGTCCGGCGCGAGCAGGTGCGTGCGCGTCACGGCGCGGCCGTCGGCGGCTGTGCCGAACGGCTCCGTTCGAACCTGCATCGAAGGCATGCTCGAGGCTACCGCGCCGGGAACCTCAGGCGGCGCACCGCACTCCTTCTCGATCGGGGCGACGAGGAGCAGCCGTCGCTCCAGTGTTTGCGGGGTTACGTGCAAGGTGCGGGGGGAGGGACAAGGTGCGGGGGGAGGGATTGAAGCGCTGCCGATGTTCGTTGAGTGATGTAGGGTGATGTATATGGTCCGCAAACAGCTCTACCTCGAGGAGCGCCACGAGCGTGCGCTCAAGCGGCGGGCGGCTGAAACTGGTCTGTCCGAAGCCGAGCTGGTGCGCCAGGCGCTCGACGCGGCGCTCGCGGTGCCTGCGCGCGCGGTGACCCGTCCCGGCCGGGCCGATGCGCTGGAGCGTCTGCATGCCACGTGGGGGGTGGCCCGGTCGAAGCTCGTCGAACCGTGCGAGCGATCGGCGCTCTACGAGCGCCCGTGACGGCCCCGACCTACCTGATCGACACGTACGTCCTGGTGTACGCGATCGACGGTCGCGACCCGGAGCGCAGGGCGCGCGCCCATGGCTGGCTCGAGTTCCTGGCGAGGTTCGGCACGGGGACGCTCTCCGCCCAAGCGCTGACCGAGCTCGCCAACGTCGCGCTGCGCAAGCTCGAGCCCGCGTGGAGCCCGGATGAGGTGGCCGCCCACTTGAGCGACCTCGCGCTCGCCTTCGACGTCCTGCCGGTGACGTCGGCCGTCGTCCAGGAGGCGGTCCGTGGCGTGCGCGACCACCGGATGTCCTTGGAAGGGGCCCAGGTGTGGGCCGTAGCGAGGTTGCACCAGGTCCCGTACCTGCTCACGCAGGACGGGCCGACGGACGCCACCATCGAAGGGGTGACGTTCGTCGATCCGTTCCGCCGGGACCCCTGAGCCCGAAGCTCAGTGCTCCAACACCGCCTTGAGGAACGCCTGCGTCCGCTCGTTCTCCGGCTCGGTGAAGATCTTGCTGGGCGGGCCCTCCTCGGCCACGCGCCCGGCGTCGAAGAACACGACCCGGTCGGCGACGTCGCGGGCGAAGCCCATCTCGTGGGTGACGATCAGCATGCTCATTTCGCCCTCGTCGGCGATCTGCCGCAGGATCGCGAGCACCTCGCCGACCAGTTCGGGATCGAGCGCGCTGGTGACCTCGTCGAAGAGCATCACCTTGGGCTTCATCGCCAGCGCGCGCGCGATGGCGACGCGCTGCTTCTGTCCGCCCGAGAGCTGGCCGGGGAAGGAGTCGTGCTTGTCGCCCAGCCCCACCTTCTCGAGCAGGTCGATCGCCTGTTCCTCGGCCGCCTTGCGCGGGACCCCAAGAACGTGGATCGGCCCCTCGGTGACGTTGCGGAGCACCTTCATGTGCGGGAACAGGTTGAAGTGCTGGAACACCATGCCGATGTTCTTGCGCACCTCGCGCAGGTGCTTCTCGTTGGCGGGCAGGAGTTTGTCGCCGACGCGGCGGTGGTAGAGGTACTGCCCGTCGACGGTCACTTTGCCGGAGTCGGGCTTCACGAGCGTCATCAGCACCCGCAGGATGGTGGTCTTGCCGGAGCCCGAGGGGCCGATGATGGCGATCTTCTCGCCGGGGGCGACCTCGAAGTCGAGCTCGTCGAGGACGGTCAGGTCGCCAAACCGCTTGGTGACCTTCTCGAACCGAACGATGCTCGCCACTTCGCGGCGGCTCGCCTCTTCGTGGCGAGTTGCGGTGCCTTCGGCACCGCCGGTTGCAGAGTTAGCGGTTGGGGCGGGCAAGGCGGGCCTCCAGGCGGTTGACGACGAGGGCGGCGGGGTAGCTCATCAGCAGGAAGATCAGGCCGACGAGCGTGTAGGGCTCGACGTAGCTGAAGGTGCGTGCGCCGATGATCTTGGCGGTCTGCATCAGCTCGACTACGGTGATCGCCGACAGCAGCGGGGTCTCTTTGAACATCACGATGAAGTAATTGCCGAAGGCGGGGATCATCGGCGGGATGGCCTGCGGCAGCACGACCTCGCGCCAGGTGTGGAGCGTCGAGAAGTCGAGCGCGATCGCCGCCTCCCACTGCCCGGTGTCCACGCTGGCGATGCCGGTGCGGTAGACCTCGGAGAGGTACGCGCCGTAGTGCAGCCCGAGGCCGATGACGCCGGTCGCGAGCGCGGGCAGGCCGAAGCCGTACTGCGGCAGCACGTAGAACAGGAAGTAGAGCTGGATGAGGAGCGGCGTGCTGCGCAGGAACTCGACCAGGAAGCCGGCCGGCCATGAGACGATCTTGGGGCCGCGTCGCAGGAGCGCGAACACGAGCCCCACCACCAGCGCGATGGCGAAGCCGTACACGGTCGCCTGCAGCGTGATGACCGCAGCACGGAGCAGTTGCGGGAAGATCTCGGCGGCGAGGGCGCCGTTCCAGGTGAAGGTGATCTCACCGAACATGGCTCAGACCCCCCGGAACGCGCTGGCGCGCTTCTCGACCCAGCGCACGAAGCGCGTGAGCGGGTAGGCGAGGGCGAAGTACAGGATCAGCAGCCAGGTGAAGATCTCGAGCGTGCGGCCGGTGGTCTGCTGCAACGAGACGCCGCGGAAGGTCATGTCGGGGAGCGTGATGAGCGAGACGAGCGCGGTCGCCTTCAGCAGCTCGACGATCAGGTTGCCGAACGGCGGCAGCATCAGCACGAAGGCCTGTGGCAGCACCACCCGGATCATGCGCAAGGAGGGCGACATGTTGAGCGCGATCGACGCCTCGATCTGTCCCTTGGGCACCGAGGCGATCGCGCCGCGCACGATCTCCGCACCGTACGCGCCCATGTTGAGCGCCAGCGCGGCCACCCCGGCCGTGAACGGCGTGAGGGTGATGCCGAAGAGCGGCAACGCGAAGAAGAACCAGAACATCTGGACCAGGATCGAGGTGCCGCGGAAGACCTCGACGTACACGCCGGCGAGGAAGCGCACCGGACGCCACGGCGCGAGCCGGCCGATTCCCGCGAGGACCGCGATGAGCAGCGCGAAGCCGGCCGACACGAGCGTCAGCTGCACGGTCAGCCACATGCCGCGCAACAGGATGGGTAGCAGGTCGAACCCCATGGGGCCTCCTCAGGCGTGCGCGAGGGCGGCGTCGAGGTCGGCGATCAGGTCGCCGACGTCCTCGATGCCGCAGGAGTAGCGCACCAGCCCCTCGGGGATCCCTAGGGCGGCGCGCTCTGCGGCGGTCAGCTCCACGTGGGAGCCGGTGGCGGGGGGCGCGACGGTCGTCTCGACCGCGCCGAGGTTGGCCGCGCGGTGCGCGAGGCGTAGTTCGGGCAGCACGCGCTTCACCGCGTCGAGCCCGCCAGCCAGCTCGAACGCGAGGATCCCGCCGAAGCCGCCGGGCATCTGGCGCGCGGCGACGTCGTGGTTCGGGTGCTCGGGGAGGCCGGGGTAGTGCACGGCCGCGACCTTCGGGTGGCCCTGGAGGTGGCGCGCGATCCGCAGCGCCGTGGCGTTCTGGCGTTCGACGCGCAGCGCCAGCGTCTTGAGGCCGCGCAGCAGCAGGTACGCCGCGTCCGGGCCGAGGGTGGCGCCATGGATCTCGCGGCGGTGGAAGACGCGTGCGACCAGGTCCGCGTCGCCCACGAGCACGCCGCCGAGCGCGTCGGCGTGGCCGCCGAGGAACTTGGTGGCCGAGTGCACCACCAGGTCGGAGCCGAGTTCCAGCGGGCGCTGGTTGATCGGGGTGGCGAAGGTGTTGTCGACCACCACGGTGGCGCCCTTGGCGTGGGCGTGGGCGGTCAGTCGCTCCAGGTCGAGCACCTTGCACGTCGGGTTGGTCGGGCTCTCCAGGTACAGCACCTGCAGACCCTCGTCGATCGCGGCCTCGATGGCCTCCTGATCGCTCGTGTCGCAGAGCGCCACGTCGATGCCGAGCGGGGGGAGGAACTCGTCGAACAGCCGGTTGGTGCCGCCGTACGTGTCCTTGACGCTCACCACCCGGTCGCCGGGGCGCAGCAGCGTCAGGAGCGTGTCGGAGATCGCCGCCATGCCGGTCGCGAACGACGTGGCCGCGGCGGCGCCTTCGAGCGCGCGCACCTTCTCTTCGAAGGCGGCGACGGTGGGGTTGGTGTTGCGTCCGTAGATGTGGCCCTCGGCACGCCCCAGCGCGACGTCGCGCCAGGTGTCGAGGTCGGTGTAGCCGAACGCCACGGAACGGACGACGGGGACCTGGGTGGCGCGGTCCATGAAGGGACGCTCCTCACCGGCCCAGACGGCGTCGGTGGCCAGAGAGCGGGTGCGTGCGCGGGTGCGGGCGGGGGTACGGGGATCAGAGGGCACGGGGCCTCCCGGGGGACGCGGCGTTCGGCCGGTCCGGGCGAGGGTCGGAGGGTGGGATAGGGGGGTCGAACGTCGAAGATACGGGCGGCCCCGAAGGGCCGCCCAAGGTCGTTCGGGCGCTCAGTTGTACGAGGCGCCGCAGAACTCGGCCGAGGTCATCGCGCCCGGAAGCTCGGTCGCGCCGAAGCCGAAGGGTTCGATGATCGTGGCGAGCCGGCCGTCGGCCTTGAGGCCGCTCAGCACTTCGTTGTAGGCGTCGCGGAAGTCGGCGTCCGCGATGCGGAAGGCCGCCGCGCCGTAGCTGATGACGGTCTCACCGTCGATCACGGGCTGGGCGAAGTCCTCGACGAACTCGACGTTGTTCGTACGGCCCGAGATCTCGCGCATGGTCAGCGAGGTGCCGGTGAAGACGTCGATGCGGTCGGCCTGGAGGCCGGCCATGCCGCTCGGAGCGTCCGGGAACGTCACGATCTGGTTCTCGGCGACGCCCATGGCGACCATGTAGTCGTACTCGAGCCAGCCGGCACCGGTGCCGACGCGGATCTCGGGGTTGGCGACGATGTCGTCGTAGCTCATGATCGACATCGGGTTGCCGGTGGGCACCACGATGCCCTCACCGATCTGGTACTCCGGATCGGCGAACGCGACCTGCTCGCACCGCGTGGGCGTGACGTACATGCCCGCGGTGATCACGTCGAAGCGGCCGGCCTGCAGGCCGGGGATGAGGCTGCCGAACTCGGTCAGGACGCCGTCCATCTCGGCGATGCCCAGCTCCTGGAACACGGCGCGCGCGACTTCCACGGCCTCACCGGTCAGGGTGCCGTCGGGGTTCGCGTACGCGTACGGAACCTCGTTGGCGAAGCCGACGCGGATGAAGCCGCGCTCGCGGGCTTGCTCGAGGGTGGATTGGGCGAAGCCGGCGGCGACGAAGGCCAGCGCGGCGGTCAACAGGGCGATCAGGCGAAGATTCTTCATATTGGGTCCTCTCTCTCGGTGACCGAGAGGCGGACGAAGGGTGGACGGGCGGATGGGTCGTCTAGGGGCGGGCGACCACCCCCTCTCGGGGGAGGACCCCGCCGACCAGGTCGTCGCCGGCCAGGACGGCGTTCATGCGCTGCAGCACGCCCCGGAAGTGGGTGCGGCGGACCTCGGCGACGCGCGCGGCGTCGCGGTCGCGCAGCGCCTGGGTCACGTCGGTCAGCTCCTCGAGGACGGTGTCGACCTCGGAGCTCCAGTCCATCTCCGGGAGCAACTGCAGCCACATCCGCGAGGTCTGGACGAAGTAGCGGTCCGAGATCTCGCGCAGGGGTCGGTTCGCGATCACGCGCAGGACGGTCGCGTGGAAGTCGAGGTAGATCTCGGCCAGCGCCCGGGGCTCCGGCTCGGTGCCCTGCAGCGCGACCGTTCGCTCCCGCAAGCCTTCGAGGACGGTGGCGTCGGGCTTGGACAGGACCGCCAGCGGGAGTTCGCCGATCAGGTCGATCAGCTTCAGGCGGAGCGCGTAGACCTGCTTGAGGTAGCGAAGGTCGAGCGGCGTGACGATGGTGCCCACGCCGGGGGCGATCTCGACCAAACCGTCGAACTCGAGGGCGTGGAGCACCTTGCGGATGGGGGTCCGGCTGACGCCGAAGTCCGCCGCGAGCTTGTTCTCGCTGAGCAGCGCGCCCGGGGGGTGGTCGAGCAGGGCGATCCGGCGCCGCAGCGCGGCGTACATGCGTACGAAGCCGGCGTCGCCCCGCAGCGGCCCGGTGCGTTCGCTCGGGCTGCTGGTGGAGGTGGCCGCGGTGCCGTCGTCTGGGTTTGCGCGGTCCATCGGTCGGGCCTTCCTGAGTGGGGCGCGGCGCGGTAGCGTGCGGCATCCGGAGTGGGACCGAAGGCACGCGTAGCGCGTGGAGCGAAGCGTGATCGCGGTGGCGCGACGGCTGTATACAACCTGTCGACCGGGAAGGATGGTACGCGCTGCGGCCGTGCGTGTCAACCCCGGCGACCCCGGGAGGGCCGCATGCGCCGACGCGACGACCTGACGTTCCCCATGACCGAGTACGACGCGCGCCTCGAAGCGCTACGCCAGCGGCTGTACGAGCGGCAGCTCGACGCCATGCTCGTCACCAGCCCCGAGAACGTCACGTACCTGACCGGCTTCGAGAGCCCCGGCCACTACTGGTTCCAGGGGCTGCTGATCCCGGTCGCGGGCGAACCGATCTGCGTCTCGCGCGCGCTCGAGGGACCCGGGGTCGACGCCTACTCGTGGATCGAGCACAACTGGACCTACCGCGACGACGAGGAGCCCATGGCGCGGGTGGCCGAGGCGCTCGCCGTGACGGGGCTGACCGGGAGCCGCGTCGGGTACGAGCGCGACGGCTGGTTCTTCACCGCCGCGCAGCAGGACCGGCTGTTCGCGATCGCCGGCGACGTGGTGTGGGTCGACGCCTCGCTGGTGGTGGAGCAGGGGCGGCTGATCAAGACCGAGGCCGAGATCGCGCTGATGCGCGAGGCCGCGCTCGGGACCGCCGCCGGGATGAACGCCGGCATCGCGGCCGTCGCCGAGGGGGTCAAGGAGGACGAGGTGGCCGCCCAGATGCACCTCGCGATGATCCGCGCCGGCAGCGAGTGGCCGGCGATCGCCCCGTTCGTCGCCTCCGGCGAGCGCGGCGCGATCGGCCACGCCACCTGGCGGGGTCGCGTCATGCGCGCCGGCGACCCGGTGTTCCTGGAGTTGGCCGGCTGCCGACGTCGGTACCACGCGGCGATGCTGCGCACGGTCTTCGTCGGCGAACCCGACGACGAGGCCCGCGTCGCCTTCGAGGTGGTGCGGCAGGCGTTCGACCTGGCGATGGCGACCATCCGCCCCGGCGTCGCCGCCGGCGAGGTCGACCGGGTGTGCCGCGACTTCATCGCCCAGTCGCCGTTCGGCGGCACCCACGCATCGCGCTGCGCCTACTCGATCGGCATCGCTCTGCCGCCCGACTGGGGCGAGGGGCAGATCCTGTCGATGAAACCGGGCGAGACGCGGCCGCTCGCGGCGAACATGACCTTCCATCTGCTCCCGTGGGTGCAGCTCCCGGGGCGCGGGGCGGTGGGGTGCACCGAGACGATCCGGGTGACCCCGAGCGGCGCGGAAGCGCTCACGTCGGGGGTGACGCGGGAGCTGATCGTCGCCTGA
>JAGXHO010000058.1 GCA_024636105.1 Trueperaceae bacterium
AACAGCCGGTCGACGCTCGGCTTCGGCCCGACGCCACCCTGCGGGGGGCTCAGCTCGATCCGCCCATCGCGGTACACGATGTCGCGGTCCGGCGGGGTCACGTAGACCACGCCACGTGCAAGCAGGACGCCGTGTTCGGCTTCGACGACCGCCAGCGGGCTCCCTTTCGCGAGCAACTCGACGAGCGAACTCGCGTGCACGGGCGAGAGATGCTGCGCGACCACGATCGCGGCGTCGAGGTCCGGGGTGAGACCGGCGAGGAACCGACGCAGGGCGTCGAGGCCACCCGCAGAAGCGCCGACGGCGACCACGGCCTTGGGCGTCGAGCCGTTTGGATCGACCTTGCGCGCCATGGGCACCGAGCGCGGGTTGGGCATTGCGCTCTCGAGTCTATCGCGCGCCGCGACCAGAACTCCGCTCAGTGCTGTCCTCGAAGAGCGCGCCTTGTACAGCGCGCCCCGGTACCCGGAAGTGCTCGACCGCCAGCGGTGGCCAGCTCCGATCCAGACCGGTGCGGCGCCGGTGGACGTCGAACAGCTGGGCGAGCTGCCGCGCGTAGACCCCGTCGCCGCGGTGCCGGTGCCCGAAGCGGGCGTCCGAGAGCGCGCCGCCGCGGGTCTCGCGCACCCGGGCGAGGATGCGGTCGGCGCGCAGCGGCGCGTGCGCGTGCACCCAATCGACGAAGATCGGCTCGACCGCCCCGGGCAGCCGCAGCAGCGTCCAGGCCGCGCCCTGGGCGCCGTGGTCGGCGGCCGCCGCGAGGATGGCGGGCACCTCGCGGTCGTTGAGCCCGGGGATCACCGGAGCGACGTTGACCCCGACGGGCACCCCGGCGTCGGTGAGGGTGCGGATCGCCTCGAGCCGCGCGCGGGCGGTGCTGGTGCGCGGTTCGAGCTTCCGGCGCAGGTCCTCGTCGAGCGTGGTGATCGAGACGGCCACGCGCACCGCGCCCCACCGCGCCAGCTCGGCGAGGAGGTCGAGGTCGCGCACCACCAGCGCGTTCTTGGTGATCAGCCCCACCGGGTGGCGGTGCGCCGCGAGCACCTCGAGGCAGCCGCGCGTGATGCCGAGGAGGCGCTCGACCGGCTGGTAGGGGTCGGTGACCCCCGAGAGCGCGATGTGGCGCGGCCGCCACGACGGCTTGCGGAGCTCGGCCGCCAGCAGGGCCGGCGCGTCGGGTTTGGCGAAGATCCGGCGCTCGAAATCGAGGCCGGCGGAGAGGCCGAGGTACTCGTGGGTGGGGCGGGCGTAGCAGTTGTGGCTGACGATCCCCTCGGCGATGAAGTCGCCGGTACCGGTCGTGAGGTCGATCATGTCGATCTCGTTCCCGAGGTCGATGATGCGCGCCACTCGAATGGGAGGTCCGGCTCGCTTCAGAGCCGCGCCACCGAAGCGACGCTTCCGAGCGACGGCCGGTCGAACCGAATCGAACATCCGAAGCGTCGTCGGCAACCCACCCGTCAAGCGGACAACGACCCCGGGAAGGCGCGTACTCGATCGCGGCTTCTCGACCACGTACGTGAGCTCCAATCGCTCAAGAGCGCGCCTGAGCACCTCCACGAGGGTCGAATCGGTGTTGAAGAATCGCACGGTCGCGCCATCGGTGCCTCCTTCGGCATCGAAGAAGCCCGCTACGAAACCGCGTGACCAAGCCGTCGGAGGCGCATCCGGAACCTCGATCAATTCCCGGACGCGCGCTACTGAAGCGGCAGCCCGCGTGCCGATGGCTTCCACAGGCGCACGCAGTGCGGAGCCTCTCTGGAACAGCCATCTCGTCGTTGGAACGCCGAAGCCCTCGAGGTACCTCGTTGCTCGGTCGAGGGCTTCGAGGTCGACCATGGCGAGTCGGAAGACGTGCTGGGTCTCGGACGTGCGCCGCCTGCCTCCATACTCGTAGACGCCGAGCGTGCCGTCGCCGCGGACGATGCCCGTGAGGTACCCGAGCCGGTACGCCGGCCCCGTGTCGTCGAGCGGAACTCCAGCCAGGGACGCTCGCCCACCGACCCCCATGAGCACGTCGCGGGGGGTCAAATGGGGACGACGGGCTGCCCCTTGCTGCGCGCCAATGACGTGTTTCCAGCCACGGTGCGTCAGGAACCGGTGATCCCCACTGGCGACGAGGACCGTGCCGTCGTCGAGCTCGACGCGGTAAGCCCGCCGTCGTGTGCGCCACACGTCGCGAACGTCGGTCGCGATCAGGTGGCGGTACCGCGGTCCGGGTGCGGTCCCCAGTATGCGATCGCCAATGGCGATCTCGTCGAGCCGGCGTGCCTGGCCGTCCGCCATGGTGATTCGAGTCTCTGGGCTCAGGCAGTACGAGCATCCATGCTCGCAACCTCGGTACGGGTTTAGGCTGACGTCGAACGGGATGTCGGGCGAGGTGTTGTGGCTAAGGACGCTGCGGCTCGCGTCCCGGAACACCCGCGTGCGCTCGGGGGCGCCCTCGCCGGTCGCCTCCTCGAAGTCGAGCTCGTCGCCGTCCCACGCCACCTCGCGCCCGGTGAAGCGCTGGACGGGATCGATCGCGGCGCCGCGGCCGCGGGGGGTGGGACGGGGCATACCGCAAAGTTTACGGTATCGGCGATGCGCCGTGGGCGTACCTCGCTGGTGGCCGCTGAGCCGTCCGCGACCGGTGGTCGGCGTGGCACACTGACGGCCACCGCGGCCGGGGGCGCGACCCCCGGCGCCGCGCCGAGGTGCCGCGTGCCCGACCCGTCGCAGTGGCTCGTCTTCCTGATCGCCGCGTTCGTGCTGCTCGTCACCCCGGGCCCGGCGGTGCTCTACGTGGTCACGCGCAGCCTCGATCAGGGGCGGCGCGCCGGGCTCGCGTCCGTGGCCGGGATCGGCCTCGGCACCCTCGGCCACGTCGCCGCCACCACGCTCGGGGTCTCGGCGGTGCTCGCTTCGTCGCCGGTGGCCTTCGGCGCCGTGAAGTGGGGAGGGGCGGCGTACCTCGTGTGGGTCGGCGTCCGCCGCATGCGCACGCCCGACCCCGACGGTCCGCGTGCGCCGCTCGTCCGGCACGGGCTCGGCACCGTCTTCCGGCAAGGCATCCTCGTGAACCTGCTCAACCCCAAGACGGCGCTCTTCTTCGTGGCGTTCCTTCCGCAGTTCGTGAACCCCGCGCACCCGGTCGCGCCCCAGATGCTTGCGCTGGGCCTGGCGTTCGCGGCCATGGGGACCACGTCCGACGCGGCCTTCGCGCTCCTCGCGGGCTCGGCTCGGCGCGCTCTGGTCGCCGGGCGCGGCCGGCGCGTGTTGGCGGTGCAGCGGTACCTGGTGGGCGGTGTGTTCGTGGCGCTCGGGGTGTCGGCGGCGTTGACGCGGGCGGGTGGCTGACCTGCCGCCCGCGCGTCGACGCCCGGCGGGCGATCAGCTGGAAGCGCGGGTCAGGTCGAGCGCCGCGTCGAGCGCCGTCTCGACCGGCCACCGCCGTCCAGCGGTCCAGGCCTCGGCGAAGCCCGGGCCGGCGGCCGCTCGGGCTCGATCGACCCAGGCCGCCTGCTGCGGCAGCATGAAGGGTTCGAGCGGGACGCGGATCGACTCGCGCTGCGCTTCGGCCGCCCCCCACAGGTGCGCCGCGTCGAGGGGCCGCTCGAGCGAGGTCGCGAGCTTGCCAGCCTGCTCGAGCGCCGTCGGCGCGCTGAACGTGATGCCGAGCTCGCGGAGCAGCTCGAGGCTCTCGCGAAGGTGGCGCCGCGCCTCGTCGCTGCAACCTTCCTCGATCGCGACCAGCGCGAGGCTGCCCAGCACGTTGGAGGTCATCTGCCGGTTCTCGAGCGCCCGTTCCAGCGCGAGGCTCTCTTCGTAGGCCGGACGTGCGCCCGCGGCGTCGCCCAGGTAGAAGGTGGCGTCGCCGAGGTTGTTCAGCAAGCGCGCGATCGCCGAGGCGTACCCGGTCCGACGAGCGATGGCGAGCCCGGAGGCGTAGTGCGCGCGCGCCTCGCTGTACCGGCCACGGTACACGGCGACGATCCCGAGGACGGAGAGGGCGTCCGCCTCGTCGTTCTCGGACCCGATTCGGCGCGCGATAGCGAGGCTGCGGGCCAGCAGCGCCTCCGGGGCGACGGTGTCGCCAGAGAGCACGAGGAGGAACGCGTGCCGCTGAAGCGAGCGCGCTCGGTCGGATTCGCTCTCGAGCGGGCCGGCGCGGTGGAGGAGCGCGTCGTACCAGCGCAGGGCCTCGGCCAGGTGGCCCCGTCGGATCCAGAACTGCGTCAGCACGACGGTGAGCTCGAGCAGCGTCGTGGCGTCGGGTTGCTCGGCGGCCCACGTGAGGGCACCGTGCAGGTTCGCGTGCTCCCGTTCGAGGACGTCCAGCCTCTCGCCGCCCGACCGGGTGTCGAAGTACGGCTGAGCGCCCTTCGCGACCCCGAGGGCCCAGGCGGCGTGGCGCGCCGATGCCTCCGCCCGCTCGTCGGGCAGCTCCGCGAGCTTCTCCCACGTGTACTGGTGGACGAGTGGATGGCGCTCGTAGCGGTCGTCACCGGCAGGTACCACCAGGGCTTGGGCGACCAGCGAGGCCAGTTCGGCCATCGTCGCGCCGGCGACGCTGGCCGCAGCCTCGCGCGTGAAGCCGCCACGGAACACGGCCAGGCGACGCAGGCAGGCGCGGTCCTTGGGATGCAGACGCTGCCAGGAGTGCTCGAACACCACCCGCAGGCTCCGGTTTCGGTCGGGGGCGGAACGGGTCGTCGCCTGCAAGAAATCGAGGTCGGTCGCGATCTCGGCGGCGATCACCGCCACCGGCATCAACGCGACGTGGGCCGCGGCCAACTCGAGCGCCAGGGGGTTGCCGTTCGTCATGCGGCAGATCGCCACCACATGGGTCAAGTCCTCGGCCGTGACGCGATAGGACGGCTGCACGCGCTGCGCACGGACCTCGAAGAGCTCGATCGCGGGCCATTCGAGCGCCGCCTCGAGGTTCGGAATGTCCGTCGGGCCGGTCATCCCGTCGACGGGGTAGAGCCACTCTGCGTCGATGTCGAGGCGGTCGCGCGAGGTCGCCAGGACCCGCAGGCCCGGGCACGACGCGAGCAGGTGCGCCACGATCCGGGAAGCGTCCGGCAGGTGCTCGAGGTTGTCGAGCACCACCAGAGCGTGGTGCGTGCGAAGCGCTTGCGCCAGCGCCGGCAGGGCGTCGCGGTCGCCCACCGCGGCGATCCCAAGGTCGGCCGCGATGCGCTCGGGTACGGCCTCCGCAGCGGTCACGTCTTCCAGGCGCACGAAGAAGACGCCATCGCGGAAGTGGCCAGCGTCGAGCTGGTCCGCGGCGACCTGCAGCGCGAGGCGCGACTTGCCGATCCCTCCCGGACCGAGGAGCGTGACCAGGCGATGGTCGGGGCGCACGAGCAGCCGCGCGAGCTCCAGCCGGTCGTGCTCGCGGCCGATGAGGGGCGTCGCGGGCGCGCGCAGGTTGGTGTTGGTGGCGACTCCGTGGTCGTCCGAGGGCCGCAGGAGCCGCTCGCGCGCCTCGCGTCCCGACGTGGCAGGCCTCAGCCCCAGCGCGATCAAGTCCTTCGCGATCGCATCGGCCTTCGGGCTCTCGCCCGCGCGCAGGAGCGAGTGAAGGAGCTCTAGATCGACCGGTTCGAGCAGCGCCGTCCCAGCGACGTCCAGCACCAGTTCGGCCGAGACGACCGCGCGGTCCAGGTCGCGGGCAGCGCTGGCCGACTGGGCATCGCGCACCAAGGCGCGCTGCAGCCGCACCGCGACGTCGTCCCGGGTGGTGGCGATCCACTCCTCGAGCTCCTCGCCGATCCCGGGGACGACCAACCCGTCCAGGAAGGGTCCTCGGTACTGTGCGACAGCCTCGTCGGTCCGGCCCACGCTCAGTGCTCGTGCAAGCACGGCGATGTCCGTCTCCAAGTACGTCGACAACCGCTGTCGTTCGACCGTCACGCTAGCGGGCGCGACGGAGCGCAGCCGCGTGAGGGTGACCGAAAGGCGGTTGAGGCCGTCGGTGGCGCGTGGCCAGAAGAGCGTCGCCAACCTTCGGCGGGCCTGGGGACCCTCCAGCGCCAGGTAGACGAGCAGCAGCAGACCCTTGGCCTGGCCGCTCGGGACGTCCGCGTACTCGAGGCCGCCGAGCGTGCGCAGGAGCGCGGATCGGTCGGCGGCATCCGGATCGGGGACGCGTTCAGGGGCGGGGAGCACGGTCTTCATGGTGCGACCGCCATTGTCACACGGTCATGACGCGGCCGCGACAGGGAGAAGACAGGGGTCTCACGGCATGCTCATCGAAGCCTCGCTCGCCGAGGACATCGAGCGTGGTGCGCTCGGCGTTCCTCGGACCGCGCGCGCGAAATCGACGGAGGTTGCCGATGAGAGAGCGGAAACGATGGAACGTGCGGGCCGCGCGGGCGCTGATGCTCCTGCTGGCCGGACTGGTGCTTGCCGGATGCGGGCGGCCGGCCCCGCAGGGCCCTGCCCTCGAGATCGTGGGCGCCGAAGCGACCAGCCAGACCTCGATCGTCGTGACCTTCAACCGCGCGGTCGCAGCCGGTGCGAACGAGCCGGGAAACTACCGAGTCGCCGGTCCGGAGGGAACGCGCCTCGAGGTGCTCGCCGCCTACCTGGGTACCGATGGCACGAGCGTCACGCTCGCCACGGCCCCCCAACTGCCCGTGACGTACGCCCTGACCGTACGCGGCATCAGCCTCGCCGACGGTGGCGCGATCGCAGGCGAGATCACCCGCGCGGGCGGCTTCGGTGGCTCCGGTGAGGTCGCGCCGATCGTGGCGTCGGCGATCGCGCTCACGAACACGTCGGTGATGGTCACCTTCGCGGACCCCGCGAACGCGCGGCTATCGGACATGGGTCCGGGTGCGCTCGTCGCGGCCCACTACGTCGTCACGCCCGGCGACCTCGAAGTGCTCTCGGTCGCCTACGCCGACGACGGCCGCGACCGCGCGCGCGTGATCCTGACGACGAGCTCTCAGGGCGGTCGGTCGTACGAGCTGCTGGTCACGAACGTGCTGTCCAACACCGGTGCCAAGCTGGTCGATCCGTTCCTCAACACCGCCGTATTCCAGGGCATGACGCGCGACGACGCGACCCCGCCGACCGTCCTGGACGTGTTCTCGACCTCGGCCACGACCCTCGTGGTCCGCTTCAGCGAGCCAGTCAGCGACGATGCGGCCAGCCCGACGCGCTACGTGATCACCGACGCCAGCGGTGCGGTGTTGCCGGTCGTGGCCGTCGTGCTCAACGACGTCAAGACCGAGGCGACGCTGACGACGTGGCCGATGACGGCCGGCGTGATGTACACGCTCGAAGTGCTCGGCATCACGGACCGGAACGGCAACCCCATCGGCGCCAGCGCCACCGAGTTCGAGGGCACGCCCGTCGACTTCACCTTCGACACGCGGGGGCCGCGCGTCCTGAGCGCGAACTCGACGGGCAACACCAGGGTCGTCGTCACGTTCGACGAACCGGTGATGGGTGGCGTCGGGGGCGCCGACGACCCCGCGAACTACAGCATCGTCGACGCGGCCACGCTCGGTGGGGCGATCGCCCCGCTGGCCGTGGTCCTCGTGCAGGACGCGATCTTGAGCGCCAACCGCCGCTCCGTGACGCTGACCACCCTCGCCCAGAGCGAGGCGGTCTACACGCTGCGCGTCACCGACGTCACCGACCTCTACGGAAACCAGGTCGTGCCGCCGGACCGCGACCACCCGTATCAGGTCACGTTCTTCGGGACCGGAGCGTCCGGCCCGCAGGAAGACGCGGACGGCGACGGTCTCAGCGACGCGGCCGAGCAGTACGGCTGGACCGTCGTGGTCGTCGACGCCGACGGCACCCGCCGCGAGCTGCGGGTCACCAGCGACCCGACCGTGGCCGACACGGACGGCGACGGCATCTCGGACCTCGACGAGCGCACGTACCGCACCCACCCGCGCTCGAGCGACACCGATGGCGACGGCCTCTCGGACTTCCGCGAGCTCAACTTCACGTACAGCGACCCGACCCGCGCCGATACCGACGGCGACGGCTACATCGACGGCCTCGAGTTCGACTTCTTCGGGACCTCGCCGATCCGTGCCGATACCGACGGCGACGGCCTCTCCGATGGCGATGAGATCGAGAGCGACGGTCGCGACCCGCTCGTCGCGGACCTCCCGCGGCTCGCCATCACGGTCGGCGACGTGCAGCTGACGCTCGATGAGCGCTACGCCTACACCGATACCGAGGGCAGATCGCAGTCGGTCGAGAGCTCGACGAGCACCACCCTCGAACAGGGCAGCGAGCGCACGTACGCGACCAGCGACACGAGCACCTTCAACAGCTCGCTCAATTTCAGCCAAGAGGTCACGGTCGGCGGCGAGTGGGAGTTCCCGGGGTTCACGCTCTCGGGCGAGGTCAAGGCCGGGTTCGGTCAGTCGACCTCCGAGGAGTACACGTCGAACGTGTCGGAGCAGTCGGCCACGCGGTCGAACCGCGCGTACAACGAGTCCGTCGCGCGCTCCCAGGGGTTCCAGTCCTCGAGCGAGGTCGTACGGACCGTCGAGGGGGCCGCGGTGCAAGTGGCCGTCGACCTCGGCTCGATCAGCGACGTCGCCTTCTCGGCGACCAACCTCGAGATCACCGCGCTGTGGCAGGACCCGAACGACCCCACGCGGCTCGTTCCGATCGCCACCCTGGTGCCCTCGAGTCAGCTCGCCGGCGACGTGCCGACGTACAACCTGGGCCCGTTCGTGCCCGGCATCGGCCCGATCCTGTTCGAGAACCGCGAGATCTTCCCACAGACCGTGGAGCAGCTGTTGCGCTCCCCGCGCGGCTTGGTGTTCAAGGTCGCGAACTACGACGTACTCGACGAAGAGGGGCGCAACTTCGCCTTCTCGTCGCAGGAGACCTTCGATGCCACCGTCGGGATCGTCATCGACGACGCGAGCGGCCGCGTCGTCCGGGAGCGCGTCTCGACCATGGCCGGGCGCATCGCGCCCTTCGCCGATACGAACGACGACGGGCGCATCGACCAGCTCTGCAACCCTGCCGAGGACGCGAGCTACGACCCCGACACCGCGACGTACGACTCGTGCGACAACGACGGCGACGGCGTCGTCGACGCCGGTGATCGCATCCTCTTCGACGCGAACGGCCGCACGGTGGGCGTCTTGATGTCGGACGTGATGGCACGCCTGAACGTCGATTACGAGACCCGCGACGTCGAGTACGACGACGCGATCGGCGGCGACGACGTCCAGGTGCTCTACCGAGTCGGCGGCGTCACGACCGACGCGCCCGCGCACAGGGCCTGGATCTTGTACTACGCGCGCTCCGCGAACGGCGGCCTCGATGGCGACGCCGTGCTCGGCACGGACTTCGACGACCTCGTGCTGCGGGCGGGCGACTCGTTCACCATGGCCTACCTGCAGGACGCCGACAACGACCGCCTGAGCGATCGCGAGGAATACACCCACGGCAGCAGCGACTCGTTCACCAACAGCGACGACGGCGGCGGCAGCAACGACGTGACGTGCCCGGCGGAGGGCTACGCCTTCAACTACTTCGTGGCCAACCCCACGGCTACCCTCCCGCTCCCGCTGCCGCGCTTCACCTGCGACACGATCAGCGACTTCGACGAGGTCAAAACCGGATGGCTGGTGCGCGTTCGCGGCGAGACCGAGTACCGGGCGTACTCGTCGCCGCGGCTCCCCGATTCGGACGGCGACGGCCTCGCCGACCACGTCGAGCGACTCCTCGGTACCGACGCCTACAAGCGCGACACCGACGAGGACGGCCTCAGCGACTTCGACGAGGTGTTCGGCTTCCGCATCCGGTTTCGCGGCGACCTGAGCTTCTCGCAAGTGACCGGCAAGTTCTGCCCGGCGTTGCGCACCGGCGGCACGTGCACCGCCGCCACGTCCCAGGTGTGGGTCACCGATCCGCTCGACCCCGACACCGACGGCGACGGCATCCCGGACGGCTTCGAACTGCGCCAGGGCTCGAACCCGCAGTTGGCGGACGCCGCCTCCTTCCTCGACACCGACCGCGACGGCTTGTCCGACGAGCAGGAGAACGCCTTCGGGTCGTCGATCTACGAGGCCGACACCGACGGCGACGGCCTGCCCGACCTGCTCGAGTACATGGTCGGGAGCGACCCGCAGCGCGCCGACTCCGACGGCGACGGCATCCGCGATTACGAGGAGCTCGACATCTACGCGTTCGACGCGCTCCCCGGGACGCCGGACTTCGACGTCTACCGCTTCCTGCGCATCTGCGGCAGCATCGCGTTCAACGCGACCCAGTGCAGCTACGTCGCTCCGTCCGGCGCCGGCCTTCCGTACGGGACCAACCCGGGTGCCGCCGATACCGATGACGACGGCCTCGACGACGACGTCGAGCTGTTCGAGTCGTACCTGATCAGCGTCGCGGGCGAGGACCCGTACGAGGTCTTCAGCGACCCGACGCGCGCCAACGCCGACGGAGACGCGTGGAACGACAGCACCGAGCGCGGCCGCGGCACCGATCCGAACCTCGCCGACACCGACGGCGACGGCGTCCCCGACGACGTCGAAGAGGACATCTGCGCCGAGGCGCGCTGTATGAACGCCCTCGTGCCGGACCAGCACGTGACCGTGCAGGTCGTCCTGAACGTCGAGCTCGACGGCGACGTCGGCTCGGTCGGCGACTCGGGCGACTGGTTCTGGTCGTTCACCGTCTCCCGCGCCCCCGACGCCGCGATCACCTCGACCCAGCCGGGGAACTACTTCGGCATCGGGAACAACACCCAGCACACGGCGTTCCTGGCGAGCTTCATCCGCCGGATCGACCAGCCGATCCGCGTCTCGGGCAACGCCGGCGAACGCGACGGCGACCTCAACAACTCCGACGTCTGGATCACCACGTGCACGGGCTCGATCGATCGCACCGTGTCCGGTGCGATCGCGACGACCGACTCCTTCAGCTCCCAGACGTACGAGGAGTACGCCGGACTGATCGACCACTGCCGCTACAGCATCCAGGTGGCCTACACGCTCCGCACCACGCGGTAGGAGCGAGCCCGCGAGCGCACGCTCGCGAGGAAGGGAGGGGCCCGGGCACATGCCCGGGCCCCTCGCCGTGGGGGGCGCCGGAGCCGTGCCGACGCCCCATGGGCCGATCGTCCATTGACACATGCCGATTCATCGATGCATCCTGACGGTATGGATGGAGCCGCGACCCTCAAAGCCCTCAAGGTGCTCGCCGACCCGGTGCGCTTCCAGGCGCTCCAGTTCCTCCTCGACCCGCCCCGCTCCAGTTGCAGCCAGGGCGACGGCGTGTGCGGCTGCGACTTCGAGGGCGTCCTCGGCCTCGCCCAGCCCACCGTGTCGCACCACTTGAAGCAGCTCGTCGAGGTCGGCTTGGTGCGCGCCGAGAAGCGCGGTCGCTGGACCTACTACGAGCTGGTGCCCGCCGCGTTCCGCGCGTTGTGCGCCGCGCTCTCGCCGTTCACGCACGCACCCGAGCCCGCGGACGTGGTGGCTTGAGCCAGGGCTCGCGCCCCATCCCGGCGAACGACGCCGGCGAACTCCGCGACGCCGTCCGCGGCTACGACACCGAACGGCTCGCCACGGGCTGCTGCGGCCCAGCGGTCGGCTGCGCATCAGCGACACCTGCCGGTTCGGTGCTGCGCCCAGGGCGCGCGACCGCGACGCCTGGTGCGCCTGCGAGGCCGGTGCGCACGACGCGGGGCAGTTCGCGGCGCAGGCGCGTGCGGCCGGGTTCGCCGACGTCCGCGTGGACGCTCCGCCGGCGGGCCTCGTCGATGGCGCCACGTACGGTGCGGTGGTGAACGGCGCCAAGCCCGAGGCGCGCGGTCGCGGCCTCGCCCACGTGCTCGTCGCGCACGCCCTGCGCGAGGCGGCGGCGCTCGGGATGCACGACGTGGCCGGGCTCACGACCACCATCCCCGACCTGCTGCCGCGCTGGGGCTTCCGCGAGGTGGCTCGCGACGAGCTGCCGGCGCCGCTGGCCGCTTCGCCCGAGCTCCAGGGCGCCTGTCCGGCGAGCGCCCGCGTCTTCGTGCGCGCGGTGACCGCGTGACCCGCGTGCTGGTGCTCTGCACCCACAACAGCGCGCGCAGCCAGATGGCCGAGGGGTGGCTGCGGCGGCACGCTGCGGATCGCGGTCTCGACCTCGACGTCCATTCGGCGGGCATGGAGCGGACCTCCGTGAAGCCCGACGCGATCGCCGCGATGGCGGAGGTGGGCATCGACCTCACGACGCACGTGAGCAAGCGGCTCGACGAAGTCGCCGACCCGTGGGCCTTCGACGTGGTCCTCACGGTGTGCGATTCGGCGAACGAGGCGTGCCCGGTGTACCCGGCGCGGACGACGCGGCTCCACGTGGCGTTCCCCGATCCCAGCGGGCACCCGCTCGAGCGCTGGCGCGAGGTGCGCGACGCCATCGGCGAAGCGATGGCCCTCCTCGTCGAGGCGATCGCGGCCGGCCGGACCCCAACCGAGGAGGCGGTCGCGGGCAGCGCGATCGTCTCCGGAACGCCGTGAGCGCGCGCGAGCGGCGGCCCTCACGGCCTCGGAAGGTCCATGACCATAGCCCTGCGTCGATGGTCTAGGCTGGGCGGCGGTGCGGCCCGGTTCGACCGGGGGTGTCGCTGAAGCGCGGGGCGCAACCCCGCTCGCCGCGGGCGTGGCTCACCCGCGCGCACCCACCGTTACGTCCCCGCACGTCGATCGCCGACGGGCGAGTCAGACCGTCTCGACGTCCTCCTCCTGGAAGGTCGCGAGCCCCTCGGGCAAGGCGACGATCACGCGGCGCATCACGGAGTTGATGCGCACGAGCGAGCCCGTGACCCGGGCGCCCTCGCGGTACCACACTGGGTCGGGGCGGCCGGCCAGGAACGCGTGCGCCGTGCGCACCATCTGGATCTCGACCAGGTCGCCCGCGCGGTGCGCGCGCAGCGGCACCGGGGCGTGCGATGGGGGGGACGGGCGGTAAGCGGGCACGGGACGACCTCCGGCAGCCTGGAGATAGATTTCACGCAAGCGTCGCTCGCATCTTCGCGCACGAGCCGTCCCCGGCGTCGGGACAGATGTCCCTAGCCGGGGCGTCCATCAGCGTCCCGCGACGGAGACGGCGAGCGACGTCGACCGGACCGTCCCGTCCGGGTAGGTCACGTCGACGCTCAGGACCCAGTCGCCCGCCATGTCGAACAGGAAGTCGCTCGTGCGGTAGACGCCAGCACCGGCGTCGGTCGCTTCGGCCACGACCGGCACCATTCCGGCGTGGGTCATGTCGCCCACGACCCGCACGCCGGCGCCCGCGACGTCTGCGCCTTCGAGCTTGGGTCGGACCTCCACCACCGCCGGGCCCACGCGCGCCGGAACCTCCAGGAGCGCCACCGAGATCGGACGCCGCGGGTCGGCGTCGCTCTCCGACGGCGGGTCGCAGGCGACCAGCACCAGCGCCAGCGCGACGGCGAGCAGGGCGCGCATCAGGCGCCCAAGCGACCGACGTCGGCCCACGCGCCGGCCGCGTCGCGCGCGAACGGGCGCCAGACCAGGCACACCGCGCGGACGGCCACGTCGGTGCTCTTGGGCCGCACGGCGAGCGCCTCGATCGCGTCCTCGTCCACGACCCCGGTGGCGAGGGCGGCGAGGCGCTGCTCCAGGTCGGCCTCGAGCGCCGCGAGCTCCGACGCCACCGCACCTGCGGTCTCCTTGGCACGGTCGACCTCGGCACCGCCGCTCGACGCGCGGTTCACGGTCTTGAGGGCCGTACCGATGCGCGTGGCGGTGGGGCTGCGGCGCCCCAGGAACGAGCCGAGCAGCGTGCTGCCCACCTGGATCGCGGCGTCCATGCGCCGCTGGTTCGCGGCTTGGGCGTGCCGTTCGATCGTCTGCTCGGCCTTGCGCAAGCGCTCGGCGAGGGTGGCCGCCTTCTTCTCGAAGGCCGCGCGAAGCTTCTCGCGCTCCGCGTCGCGCGCCTCGTGAGCGGCGTGCCGAACCCGCGCCCGGAACGCCCCCTCGTCCTCACCGGCGCCCGAGATCAGCTTGAGCCCCTTGTGGCGGTGGACGGTGAGCGGCAGGTCGCCGCGGACGTGGCGCGCGAAGTCCTTCTCCACCTGCCCCCAGGTGCGGGCGTCGAGGTGCGCGGCCGGCGGCTCGAAGGCCGCGCCGTCCATGGGCGCATCGGCCAACGCGTCCAGGTCGATCGCCGTGGCTTCGCTGGTCGTCCAATCGACGGCCACCGCGCCGTTTCCGGGCTCGACCGCCCGCACCACGCGGCGGGCCTCGTCCACGCCGTACGTCCCGTGGGTGTAGCGGACGTCGGCGAAGCCGACGACCTGCGGGTGGTACGTCACGTCGCGCACCCCCGGGAGCGGGGGCACGAAGCGTTCGAGGACGGCGGGCGGCAGGGCCGGGCGCGCTCCGGTCGCGCGCGCGGGCGCGGTCGTCGGCGCCGAGGTCTGGGTGCCGTCGCCGACCACCGATGCCGGCAGCCGCCGCAGCTGTTCGCGGGTCATCGGACCCGCCAGGTACGACATCACCCAGCGGGTGGTGAAGAGCGCCGGGGCGTCCTCGTGGACGTTGTGCAGCAGGAACGTGCGCCCGCCCAGGCTGCTGAGCGTCGCGTCGAGCGCCGCCCGGTCGAGGCCGCCGCCGCCGTCGGCCGACAGCAGCCCGGAGAGGAGCCGGTTCTTGTCCTGCTCGGTCTGCAGCCGTCCGACGAACCAGGTGCCGGCGTTCGAGAGCCCCTTGTAGTCGAGGTCGACCGGGTTCTGGGTGGAGAGCACGAGACCGACCCCGAACGCACGCGCCTGCTTCAACAGCGTCAACAGCGGCGCTTTGGTGGGCGGCGCGGCCACGGGCGGCATGAAGCCGAACAGCTCGTCGATGTATACGAGCGCCCGCAGGCTCCCCGTCCCGCTCTGCGCGCGGGTCCACGCGAGGACCTCGTTCAGCAGCAGCGCGATCACGGTCGTGCGCTCGTCGTCGTTCAGGTGCGCGACCGACACCACCGCCACGCGCGGACGCCCGTCGTCGCGGTAGAGCAGGCGGCCGACGTCCATCGGGTCGCCCTGGAGCCACGTGGCGAAGCCTGGTGAGGCCAGCACGGCGTTCATCGCCATCGCCAGCTTGGTGCGCTCGGACGGCGGCGCGAAGGTGTCGACGTCGAGCACCCCGATCTGCGTGAACGGGGGCGTCTGCACCCCCAGGATCAGGTCGGCCAGGCCGGCGTCGCGCCCGGAGCGCCACAGGTGCTCGAGGAGCGTCGCGACCAACACGTGGTCGCGGCCGGTCGGGTCGGTGGAGCGGCCGATGAGCGTGAGCAGCGCCGACACCGACGCGGTCAAGCGCTCGGCCAACAGCTCCGGATCGTCCATCACCACGTCCGGTGGGCACCCGAACGACTTGAGGATCGACAGCGGTCGGCCGGCCGTGGAACCCGGCGTGTAGACGCGGACGTCGGCCGCGTCGCGGTACCGGGCGACGCGAGCGCCGTCCTGGCCGTGCGCCGCCAGACCCTCGCGCCACGCCTGCGCCTGCTGCGCCGCGAAGGTCGGGACGTCGACGCCCTTGCGGCTCGCCGTCGCCGGGTCGACCCAGGGTTCGAAGTCCGTCGGCGCGAGGTCGGGGAAGGCGAGCGCCAGGTTCGCCAGGTCGCCCTTCGGGTCGATCGCGAGCACTGGGACGCCGTCGAGCACGGCCTCTTCGATGAGCCCGACCCCCAGGCCGGTCTTGCCCGATCCCGTCATCCCGACGATCACCGCGTGCGTCGTCAAGTCCTTGGCGTCGTACAACAGGAGCCGCTCGCTGGGCGTGCGGGCGTCGGCCTCGAGCTCACGCCCGAGGTAGAAGGTGCCGAGCTTCTCGAAATCCATGATGGACGCAGTTTAGCCCGCGCACGCGCGGGCCCGACGTCGGGTCGCGGCGCCCGCTGTAGGGGTTTCGTGAGCGCGCGCGCGGCATCATGTGGGCCATGAGCGACGTGCCGTACTACCTCGAAACCCGGGTGCGCCAGGCGCTGGTGCGCGCGCACGAGGTCGCCCGCCTGAAGGGGTTGACCGACGCCTTCGATGCCGAGCTGTTCGCTGCCGACCGCGCCGTCCGCGACCTGCTGGGCGCGCCCAAGGTCGGCGAGGACGCCCGCACAGGCGGCGCTGGTACGCCCGAGGGCGCGCGGGCGGCGCAGACCGTGCTCGCCACGCTCGACGACCTGCTCGGCCGGCTGCAGGCTGCGAACGACCGAGGTCCCCGAGGCGCCGACGCGCCGATCGGGCGCGGGGGACGGCGCCCACCCGGTCGCCGCTGAGCCGCCGCCGAGCCGCGGCCGCCGCGCGCATCGCCGAGGTGGGCTAGGCTGACCGCGACGTGAAGACCTTCTACTTGCTCGACGGCCACGCCCAGGTGTTCCGGGCCTACTACGCCCCCTTCCGACCGCTGACCAGCCCGTCGGGCGAGCCGGTCAAGGCCGTGCACGTGTTCACCCAACTGCTGCTCAACATCCTCCACAAGGAGCGCCCCGACTACTTCGCGATCGCCTTCGACGTCGCCGACGCCACCACCGAGCGCCGAGCCGACTACGAGGCCTACAAGGCGCAGCGGGAGGAGGCGCCCGACGACCTCGGCCCCCAGTTCCAGCGCGTCTTCGAGGTCGTCGCCGCGATGGGCATCCCGGTGTTCATGGTCGCGGGCCACGAGGCGGACGACGTGATCGCCACGATCGCCGAGCGGCTGGCGGCCGAGGGCACCGACGTCGACCTGCGGATCGCCAGCAAGGACAAGGACCTCCATCAGGTCCTCACGCCCACGGTGCGTCTCTGGGACCCGACGAACGGCGCTCTGATCGGCCCGGACGAGCTCTGGGAGCAGCGGGGCTACACCCCCGCCCAATCGGTCGAGATCCAGACGCTCGTCGGCGACCCCACCGACAACGTGCCGGGCATCCGAGGCGTGGGCGTCAAGACGGCCGCCAAGCTGATCGAGAAGTACGGCACCGCCGAGGCCGCGATCGCCCACGCCGACGAGCAGACGCCCAAGCTCCGCGAGAACCTCCTCGCCGGCGCCGACGGCCTCGCGCTCACGCGGCGCTTGGTGACGCTCAAGCGCGACGTCGACTTCGAGTTCGACCTCGAGGCCTGCACCACGCGCAAGGTCGACAAAGCCGACGTGCGCGAGCTGTTCGAGGCGCTCGGGTTCCGGGGGCTTCTCGACACCATCCCCGACGACCCCATGGCCGCCGAACCCGCCCGTCCCACGGCGCCCGCGGCCACCGATTACCGGCGCGTGAGCACCGAAGCCGAGCTCGCCGAGCTCGTCGCCGCGCTCGACGGCGTCGCGACGCTCGCGGTCGACACCGAGACCACCGGCCTGTCGGTCGTCGACGCCGACCTGATCGGGTACGCGCTCTCGTGGGAAGCCGGCACCGGTTGGTACGTCCCGGTCCGCAGCCACGACGGCCCCACGCTCGACCCCACGCTCGTGCGCGAAGCGCTGCGGCCGGTGCTGGAGGACGAGGCCGTCCGCAAGGTCGGCCATCACCTCAAGTTCGACCTGAGCATCCTGGAGCGCGAGGGGATCACGCTGCGCGGGCCGCTCTTCGACACCCTCATCGCGGCGGCGCTGCTGAACCCGGAGCGGCGCGGGAACTCGATGGACGACCTGGCGCGCGACCTGCTCGGGCACACCTGCATCCCGATCAGCGACCTGATCGGCAAGGGGAAGAACCAGACGTCGATGCTCGACGTGCCGCTCGACGTCCTCTCGACGTACGCCGCCGAGGACGCCGACGTCACCTGGCGGCTCTTCGAGGTGCTCGAAGCGCAACTCGCGGCGACCGACGCCGACCTGGTGCGGCTGTTCGAAGAGGTCGAGCTGCCGCTCGTGCGCGTGCTCGCAGCGATGGAGCGGGCCGGCGTGACGATCGACGTCGCCATGCTCGCCCAGTACCGCACGGAGCTCGCCGGGCGCATCGAGACGCTCCGCGCCCAGGTGCTCGAAGCGGCTGGTTGTAGCTTCAACGTCGACAGCCCGAAGCAGCTCTCCGAGGTGCTCTTCGGCCAGCTCGGCTTCCGGGTGGTCAAGAAGACCAAGACCGGCGCCAGCACCGACGCCGAGGTGCTCGAGACCCTAGCCGCCGAGACCCGCCACCCGTTGCCCGAGCGGGTGCTCGAGTACCGCGAGCTGACCAAGCTGCTCGGCACCTACGTCGACCCGCTCCCCTCGTACGTCTCGCCCACCACCGGGCGGTTGCACGCCTCGTTCCACCAGACGGGCGCCGCCACCGGCCGGCTCTCGTCGTCCGACCCCAACATCCAGAACATCCCCATCCGCAGCGATGCCGGCCGCGAGATCCGCCGCGCCTTCGTCGCCCGCGACGCCGACCACCTGCTGCTCGCCGCCGACTACTCGCAGGTGGAGCTGCGCGTGCTCGCGCACTTCAGCGAGGACCCGGCGCTGCTCGAGGCGTTCCGCGCCGACCGCGACATCCATGCCTTCGTGGCCTCGCAGATCTACGCGGTCCCCATCGACGACGTCACGCCCGGCCAGCGCGCGGTCGCCAAGACCGTGAACTTCGGGATCGTCTACGGCCAGACCGCCTACGGGCTCGCGCGCACGCTGCGCATCGAGCCGGGCGACGCGCAAGCCTTCATCACGACCTACAAGGCGACGTACGCCGGCCTCGACCGCTTCCTGCAGCGCTGCGTCGAGGAGGCGCGCGACCACGGCTTCGTCAAGACCATCCTCGGCCGCCGCCGCCCGATCCCGCAGGTGACCTCGCGCAACTTCAACGAGCGCGCGCTGGGCGAGCGCCTCGCGATCAACACGGTGATCCAGGGCTCGGCCGCCGACCTGATCAAGCTGGCGATGGTGCGGCTGCACGCGCGCCTCGAGCGCGAGGGCACCGGCGCCCGGATGCTCATCCAGGTGCACGACGAGCTGGTGCTCGAGACCCCCAAGGTCCACGCCGATGCCGCGCTCCGCGCGGTCGTCGAGGAGATGCAGGGTGCGATCGCGCTGCGCGTGCCGCTCAAGGTGGACGCGTCGCTCGGGCAGAACTGGCTCGAAGGCAAGGGTTAGCCCCGACATCGCCGCCGCGGTGCGCGCCGTCCAGCGGACCGCAAGCTTCGTTGCGCGCCTTCTAGCGCAACGAAGCCACCATGGCCCGCAGCGCCGACGCCGAGATCTCGCCCACGTGCACGTCGACCAGCCGTCCCTGGGCGTCGAACGCGAAGGTGGTGGGCAGCCCGGCCACCTGCAGCGCGATGCCGACGCTCTGGCGCCGATCGAGGAGCACGCCCGAGGTCGGCAACCCCTCACGCGTCAGGTACGTGCCCACGGTGACCGGGTCCTCGCCCTGGTTCACGAGCAGCACCCGAACGTCGGGCGCGGCCTGGGCGGTGGCGACGAGCGCCGGGAGCTCGCGCCGGCACGGCGGGCACCAGGTGGCCCAGACGTTCACGATCGTCGGTTCGCCGGTGGCGGCGAGGTCGACGGTGCCGCCCTCGAGCGCGTCCAGTACGAAGGCGGGCGCCACCACGTCGGCGTTCTGGGTGGCGGGCGACAAGAGCCCCGCCGGCACCCACCAGGCGAGCAGCGCGGCGGCGCCGATCGCGGGCACGACGCGCCGCAGCGGCGGCGTGCGGCGCATCTCGAAGGCGGTGAGCACGGCCGCCGCGGCGACGCCCCACCACGCCGCGAAGCCCCCCTGCCAGAAGGCGAGGGCGGAGAGCGGTGCGGCAGCGAAGTCGCTCGCATGGGTCGCGACGAACCCAAGGCGCGCGCCGACGAAGGTGACCGCTGCGGCGCGCCAGCCCCAGGCGGCGACCGACGGACCCGCGCGACACGCGAGCCACTCGGCGCCGACGAGGAGCACCAGGAAGCCCAGACCGGCGTAGGCCCGGTCGAGCGAGAGGACGAGCGGGCCGAGCGTCAGCGCGCCCATCGGGGGACCTCGGGGCGAAGGTTCATGGCCTCAGCATACCCCACGGGGGTACCAGGGGCCGTCAGTCGTCGCGCTCGAGCGTCACCCGGACGCGGTCCCGACCGCGCTCCGCGACCTCGACGTCGAGCTCCCAACCGCTGCGTCGGTACTCCGCCTCGACCTCGTCGCGCTCGACGCCGAGGTCCGTGCGGCGCCATCCGTCGGCGGCGAGCTCGGCGTGGAGGGTCGGGAAGGATCGCATCATGAAGCCACCATCGCACGGTCGCCTGAACCGGGCCTGAACGGCGGTGGGTCGCCCGTGCGCGGTACCATCGCCGGATCATGCGCATCCTGGTCAGCAACGACGACGGCGTCCACAGCCCCGGCATCTACGCCTTGGCGAAGGTGGCGCAAACGTACGGCGACGTGCGGGTGGTGGCCCCCGACGTCGAGCAATCCGCCATGAGCCACGCGATCACCGTTCGGCGCCCGCTGCATTACGCGCGTCAGAAGCTCGACGGCCTCGAGGCGTACAAGGTCGACGGCACCCCCGCCGACTGCGTCGCGCTCGGGGCGCACCATTGGGACAAGGTCGACCTGGTGCTCACCGGCATCAACCTGGGCCTCAACATCGGCCACAACATCTGGCACTCCGGCACCGTCGCCGCCGCCAAGCAGGCGAGCTTCCTCGGGATCCCGGCGATCGCCTTCAGCGCGCCCGCGGCCGAGGGCGACGTCGACTACGCGGTCTACGAGCCGTACCTGAAGCAGGTGCTCGAGCTCTTCCTCGCGCACCCCGACCTGCCGCTGCTGAACGTCAACTTCCCGGACGAGCCGAAGGGCCTGCGCTGGACCAAGATGTCGGTGCGCCACTACGAGGGCTACGTCATTCCGGGTCAGGACCCGATGGGGCGCACCCACTACTGGTTCGCCGAGGAGCCGCGCGAGCGGGTCGAGGAGGGCACCGACCGCTGGGCGATCGAGCAGGGGTACGTCTCGCTCACCCCGCTGCGCCTCGACCTCACCGACGAGCGGCGGCTGGACGCGGCGCACGCGGCCGCGCCGGTCTGAGGCATCGGGCATGGGACGGCGCGAACGGCGGGCTCGACGCGGAGCCGCGATGACGTACGAAGCCTTCAAGGCGCTGGTCGAGGAGATGGTCGACGAGATCCCGGATGCGTTCCTCAAGGGACTGCAGGGCGTGCACGTGATCGAGGAGCCCATGCCCGAGGAGGGCTACGTCGACGTATGGCGCTTGGGCGAGTACCTCGACCCAGGGACCGAGGACTTTCTCGGGGCAGGGGAGGGGCTCGGTCGCCACGTGGCGCTCTATTACGGCAGCTTCGTCGAGGTCGGCGACGGCGACCCGGCCTTCGACTGGGAAGACGAAGCGTGGGAGACGCTCACCCACGAGCTGCGCCACCACGTCGAGTCGCTCGCGGGCGACGGGCGCTTGATCGAGCAGGACGTCATGGACGCGCAGGGGTTCGAGCGGAAGCGCTGAGCGGCTCTACGCCGGGGGGACGAGCGTCGAGACGCCCTCGAACCGGTCGAAGTCGCGATCGAACGTGACCACGGTCGCGCCGTACTCGTGCGCGAGCGCCGCGAGGTAGGCGTCGTTCGCGAGGTTCGCGTGCGCCCCCGTCCGTAGGGCGTGCCCGAAGTTCGCCGCGAATCCCTCCGATGGCTCAGGGTGGACGACGCTCGGCCACTCGCACCACGTGTCGACGACCGAGATCGCTTGGTCCAGCGTGAGTGGACTCGGGAACACCGACGGGTGCGTCGCGATCCGCACGAACGCGAGCAGCGACAGCCACGGCAAGCCGACGCGCGCGTCGCCCGCGAGGGCGCCATCGAGCCAACGCTTGGCCCGCGCGAACTGCGGAGACGCGGTGTTCACCGCGTACAGGAGCACGTTCGCGTCGACGATCGTCATCGGCCCTCGGGGAGTCGGCGGACGCGCTCTTCGTCCTCGAGGGCGCCCGCCAGCGCGAGCGCGCGATCGAGGTCGACCGCCGGGTTGCCTAGGTCGAAGGAGCGCGTTTCGCGCGCGCTCGACGCGCCCTTCGAGCGCAGCGCGGCCCGCAGCCCCTCGTTGACGACGTCCTTGAACGTGGCCCGGCGCTCGTGCATGCGGTGGCGGATCAGCTCCTCCACGTCGGGATCGAGCGTGATGGTGGTGCGCATGCGTGCATCATAGCATCAGCTCGGTCGTGCGATGATGCGTGGCTCAATCGCCGACGAACAGCGGCCCCTGCACCACCCGCGCCGCCCGCGGGATCAGCCCCGACGCGGCGACGCCGATCAAGCGCACCGCGCCTGGCGGGCGCGCGACCTCGAAGGCGAGCCGTTCGGCCACCGGCCACAGTTCCAGCGCGTCGGCCACCGGGTTGGTCGGCGTCGCGGAGCGCGTGACGATCCGGAAGTCGGCGTACTTGACCTTGACCGTCACGGTGCGCGCCGCCAGCTCGCCGCGCTCGAGCCGGCTGCCCACCACGGCGCAGGCCTTCGCGAGCTCCGGCGCCAGCTCCGAGACGCTGCGCAGGTCGCGGCCGAAGGTGCGCTCCGCGCCGATAGATTTGCGGCGGCGGTCGGGCACCACCGGACGCGGGTCGTCGGCCCGCGCGATGCGCGCGAGGAAGGCTCCGAGCTTGCCGAAGCGCGCCACCAGCTCGCCCTCGTCGTAGCGGCGCAGGTCGGCGCCGCTCGCTATGCCGAGCGCCCGAAGCCGCTCCGCGGTCTTGGGCCCCACCCCGAAGAAGCGCTCGATCGGCAACGCGTCCGTGAAGGCCTGCGCCTCCTCCGGCCGCACGACGGTGAGGCCGGCCGGCTTGCGGGCGCCCGACGCCACCTTGGCCAGGAACTTGCCGGGCGCGACGCCGGCCGAGGCCGACAAGCCGACCTCGTCGGCGATCGTGGTGAGGACCTCGCGCGCCAACGCGGTAGCGGCGTCGACGTCGAGCGGTACGGTCGGTGCGGGCGCCCCCTCGCGCGGACCGCCGATCGCGTGGGTGACGTCGAGGAAAGCCTCATCGAGCGCGAGCGGCTCGACCAGGTCGGTCACCCGCTCGAAGATCGTGCGCACCGCCCGGGAGGCCGCTTGGTACGCCTCGAAGCGCGGCGGCACCACCACCAGCTCCGGGCACCGCCGGCGCGCGATCACGGTCGGCATCGCCGAACCCACGCCGAAGGCGCGCGCTTCGTAGCTCGCCGTCATCACCACGCCGCGCGCGCCGGCGCCCCCCACCGCGAGCGGCAACCCGCGCAGTTCGGGGCGGTCGCGCTGCTCGACCGAGGCGTAGAAGGCGTCCATGTCGACGTGCAGGACCGCGCGCACACCCCCACGGTACCGCCGGCGGGCGCTGGGCACCCACGCTCGCCGTGCCCCCGTCGCCGCGCGGCGTCGCCGGCCGGGCCGCTGGGGTGGGGCATGATGCACCCATGCGCATCGACCAGATCGAACTACGCGAGCTCGACATGCGGCTCACGTTCCGCTTCGAGACCAGCTTCGGCGTCGAGCAGGACCGCCGCGTCTTGCTCGTGACCGTCCGAGGCGAGGGCGGCGAGGGGGTCGCCGAGTGCGTCGCCGGCGAGTACCCCGGCTACAGCTACGAGACCAACGACACGGCCTGGAGCGTCCTGACCGACTTCATCGCCCCGGCGGTGGTCGGCACCTCCTTCGACACCCCCGCGCAGCTGCTGCACGCGCTGCGCTTCGTCCGCGGCCACAACATGGCGGTCGCGGCCGTCGAGATGGCGTTCTGGGACCTGTGGGCGCGCTCGCTCGACCTGCCGCTCTGGCAGCTGTTGGGCGGGGTGCGCACGGAAGTCCCGGTGGGCGTCTCGCTCGGCATCCAGGCGAGCCCCGAGGCGACCGCCGAGCTCGCCCGCCAGCACGTGGCCGAGGGCTACAAGCGCGTGAAGCTCAAGATCAAGCCGGGCTGGGACGTCGCGCCGGTGCGCGCCGTGCGCGAGGCGCTCCCCGACGTCGACCTGACGGTCGATGCCAACAGCGCCTACCGGCTGGTCGACGCGGCGGTCTTGCGCCGCCTCGACGACTTCGACCTCGCCTACGTCGAGCAGCCGCTCGCCTACGACGACCTGGTCGACCATGCCGAGCTCCAGCGACAGCTGCGCACCGCCATCTGCCTCGACGAGTCGATCCACTCCGCCGAGGACGCCAGAAAGGGGCTGCAAATCGGGGCGGGGCGCATCATCAACGTCAAGGTCGGTCGCGTGCGCGGGTACACGCAGGCCAAACGCCTGCACGACGTCGCCGTGGCGTTCGGCGCACCGGTGTGGTGCGGGGGGATGCTCGAGTCGGGCGTCGGCCGGGCGCACAACCTGCACCTCTCGAGCCTGGAGGGGTTCGTGCTGCCGGGCGATACGTCGAGCGCCAGCCGCTACTGGGACGAGGACATCGTCGAGCCGCTCCTGGACGCCGTGGACGGCGTCCAGCAGGTGCCGCAGGGTCCCGGCAGCGGGGTGACGCTCAAGCGCGACCTGGTGGAGCGGCGCACGCGCAAGGTGGCGACGCTCACGCCTTAGCGCGCGCGCGGGCGGACCGCGACCACGGCCGCGATGCCGCCCAAGACCAACGCCGCGGCCACGACCAGGCGCCCGTCGAGCGCCTCGCCGAGCAGGGC
>JAGXHO010000006.1 GCA_024636105.1 Trueperaceae bacterium
CCCACCGACGACGTCCCGGACGACCTCGGTGGGGACCCGGGCCAGGGGGACCCGCCGGCGAGCGCATTGGATCCCTGACGCCGGGGCGGCGATGCCGACGGCGCCCTTCGCTTTACAGCGTCGTCGCCGTTCTGGTAGCCTATCGGTCGCTCGCGGCGCGATCCGCCGGTCGTGGTCGCGAGCGCTCGGTCGGCGGTAGCTCAGCGGTAGAGCGATCGGCTGTTAACCGATTGGTCGTAGGTTCGATTCCTACCCGCCGAGCCATGCGATCTCTCAGGAGATCGGAAACGGACTGAACCCAAGGTTCGGTCCGTTTCGTCGTTAGGTCGTTCCCTTCGGCTCGCCGGCGGCGGGCGCGCACCGTCGCGGGGCACCTGCGCCTCACCGGTCGCGTGGCACCGCATGGGCGTCCGGGACGATCGAGTCGCCGCGGCGCCGCCCGTAGACCTTGGTGAACTCCGCGCCGAGCAACAGGATCTGCGCCGATACGTACACCCACAGCAGGATCGCGACGAGGGCGCCCGCCGCTCCGTATGCGCCGGCCACGGCGCCGCGCGACAGGTACAGGCTGAGCAGCCAGTTCGCCATCACGAACACGACCGCCGTGACGTAGCCACCGACCAAGACCGTCCGCCACGGGATGCGCACGCTGGGCAGGAACTTGAAGAGCAACGCGAACGCCAGACCGGACACGACCAGGAGGATCAAGGGGTCGAGCAGGGCCAACAGGGTGCCCGTCTGCGGCGCCTGCTCCCGCACGGCGCCGGCCAAGGTGCGCAAGACGGCGGTACCCACCAGCGCTCCGAACAGCAGAAGTCCCGCGCCGAGGATCGTCACGAGCGACTTGAGCCGCACACGGAGCGTGTGGCGCAGGCCGGATCGGCCCGGCTCCGGCTTCACGTCCCAGATGACGTCGAGGGCCTTCTGGAGCTGCGCCATGACGCCGGTCGCGCCGACCAGGACGATGCTCGCCCCCACGACCGTCGCCAGGACGTTGCCGCCCGAGGTTTGGCGGTTCTCGATCATGGTGCGCACCAGCTGCGCCGCGTCCTGCCCTGCCACGCCCCGAACCTGCTCCATGATCGTCACCTGCGCGTCGCCCCGGCCGAAGAAGGTCAGCACGGCGATGACGATGATGAGCATCGGGGCCAGCGAGAAGGTCGCGTAGTACGCGAGCGCCGCCGCGAACACGCCGACGTCGTCGCGCTTCCATGCACCGAACGTCTGTTTCAGAAGCTCCATCATCGATGTCCCTACGTGCGTGCGACCGCCGCGCGTGCGACCGCCCGTGCCTGCGACCGCCCGTGCCTGCGACCGCCACGGGCGCCCAGCCTAGCCATCCTGCCGGCGGAATCGGGGTCCGGCGGTCACACGCGACGCCACCACGTCGGGAGGTTCCGGCGGCCGAGGGGTCCGGCACGGTCCCCGACCTCGGGCGTGGCGACGCGGTAGCCTGACCGCATGCAGACCGTCTTCGATGGCCACAACGACACCCTGCTCACCCTGCTCGAGCACCCCGAGCGGGCGTTCGGCGACCGCCTCGCCGAGGGCCACGTCGATCGCGTCCGGGCCCACGAGGGCGGCTTGGCCGGCGGGCTCTTCGCGATGTTCACCCCGGAGCGCGACGGCGGCATCGGCGGCGTGCCCGCCGCGGCGCCGACGGACCGCGCACCCTTCGGCCCGATCGACGGCGACCACGCGCTGCGCACCACCCTGCGCATGTTCGCGCTGCTGCGCCGGATCGAGGCCGATGGCTTCGTGCGCGTGTGCGCGACGGCCGATCAGGTCGAGGCTGCCGTCGCCGGCGGCGTGATGGCCGCGGTCCCGCACCTCGAGGGGGCCGAAGCGATCGTCCACCTCGAGGTGCTCGAGGTGCTGCATGCCCTCGGGCTGCGCTCGCTGGGGCCGGTGTGGAGCCGCCCCAACGCGTTCGCAACGGGCGTGCCGTTCGCGTTCCCCGGCACGTCGGACGTCGGCCCGGGGCTCACCGCGGCTGGGCGGGCGCTGGTGGTGGCATGCGACCGGCTCCGCATCGTGCTCGACGTCTCGCACCTGAACGCCGCGGGGTTCTGGGAGCTGCTCGAGCTGGGCAGCCGCCCGGTGGTCGCGAGCCACTCGAACGCACACGCCCTCAGCGCCAGCCCGCGGAACCTGACCGACGATCAGCTCGCGGCGCTCGCCGAGCGCGACGGGCTCGTGGGCCTGAACTTCGCGGTCGGCTTCCTGCGGGAGGACGGGCGCGGCGAGGCGGACACGCCGCTCGAGACGATGGTGCGCCACCTCGACCACTTGGTCGAGACCATGGGCGAGGACCGCGTTGGGTTCGGTTCGGATTTCGACGGCGCGACCATGCCCGCCGCGATCGGCGACGCCGCCGGACTGCCCCGCTTGATCGATGCGCTCCGCACGCACGGCTGGAACGACGCGCTCATCGACAAGGTGGCGTTCCGGAACTGGCTGTCCGTGCTGCGGCGCGTGCAGGAAGGCTGACCCACGGTGGCCGGGGCTCGGACCCCCGGATCTTGGCTCGGACGCGCCCTCGGCGTGGTCCGGAGGCTCGGCGCCACGTCGCTGAGCGGCGCCTCCTCCGAGACCCTGTCGTTGGTCGCGAGCGCGATCGTCGTCGGGGCGCTGGCCGGCCTTGCCGCGGTCGGCTTCGATCGCCTCGTCCACGGCGTCGGCGAGCTCGTCCTCCTCGGGCGCGGCCAGCTCGGGTGGGTCCCGATGGCGATCCTGACGGTCCTGACGCCCGCCGTGGGCGGACTGCTCGTGGCGCCGATCGTCGTGCGCTGGTCGCCGGACGCGCGCGGGTCCGGGGTGCCGCACGTGATGGTGGCGGTCTCGAACCTGGGGGGCCGGGTGTCGCGGCGGCTCCTCTTCTGGCGTCCGCTCGCGACCGCCCTGTCGGTCGGGACCGGCGCATCGCTGGGGTCCGAGGGCCCCGTGGTGCAGATGGGGGCCTCGATCGCGTCGCTGTGGTCGTCGTGGTGGCGCCTGAACGACGAACGCCGGCGCAACCTCGCCGCGGTCGCCGCGGCCGGCGCGATCGCGGCCACCTTCAACGCGCCGATCGCGGGCGCGCTCTTCGCGCTCGAGGAGGTGTTGGGCAAGTTCGAGGGCCGCAACTTCTCGTCGGTCGTCATCGGTGCGGTGTCGGCGACCGCCGTCTCGCGCTCCATGCTCGGCGACGCCCCGGCCTTCTCGGTCCCCGATGTGTACATGCTCAGCTCACCGTTCGAGCTGCCGCTCTACCTGGCCCTCGGCCTGCTGGCGGCGGTCCTGGCGGTCGCCACCATCCGCGTGCTGGTCGGGAGCGAGGACCTCTTCAACCGCTGGAAGGTCAACCCGTGGTTCCGGCCGGCGCTGGGCGGGCTCGCGGTCGGCCTCTTGGCGCTGGCGCTGCCCGAGGTACTCGGCCGCGGCTACGACACCATCGGCGGCATCCTGAACGAGGACCTCAGCGCGCCGGTCCTCCTTGCCGGCGTCCTCGTCGGCAAGCTGCTCGCGACCGGGGCATCGATCGGTTCGTGGGGTTCGGGTGGCATCCTCGCGCCGACGCTCATGATCGGCGCTACGTTCGGCGCGCTGTTCGGCGAGGGAGCGCGGGCGCTGTTCCCAGCGCTGGCGATCCGGCCGGGTGCGTACGCCCTCGTCGGGATGGCGGCGGTCTTCGCCGGCGTCACGCGCGCGCCGATGAGCTCGATCGTCATGGTGTTCGAGCTGTCGGGCAGCTACCAGATGATCCTGCCGCTCTTGCTCGCGGCGGTCATCGCGACGCTCGCCGCCGATCTGATGCACACCGATTCGTACTACGAGATGATGCTCGCGCGCCGCGGCTTGAGCCTGATCCGCGCCCGCGACACCGACCTCCTGCAGACCGTGACCGTGGACGAGGTGATGGCCCGCGACGTCCCCACGGTCGCGGCCGAGGACACCGTCCGCGACCTCGCGGACGCGCTCGTGGCCTCGCACGACCACGGCTTCGTGGTCACGCCCCGCGCCGAGCCGGAGCGCATGATCGGGATCGTCACGCTCACCGACCTCGAACGCGTGCGGCGCGAGGAGCTGCCCGATACGACGCCGATTCGCGAGGTTTGTCGGAGCGACGTGCAGTGCGCCCACCCGGAAGAGCCGGCGAGCGCCGTGCTCGAGCGGATGGCGGCGCTGGGGATCGGGCGGATGCCAGTGGTGCGCCGAGAGGCGCCCGATCGGCCGATCGGCGTGGTGCGGCAGACCGACCTGGCGCGTGCGTACTACCTCGCGTTGCGGCGCGAGCGCACGCAGGACGAGCTCGACGGCCGCTTGCGGCTGCGCGACCTCACGGGTCAGGAGATCGTCGAGGTCAAGGTGCCGCGCGGGGCGCGGCTGGCCGGCACGTCGCTGCGCGAGGCGCGGCTGCCGCACGACACGATCGTCGTCGCCATCCGCCGCGGCACCCGCACGCTGTTCCCACACGGGGAGAGCACCTTGGAACCCGGCGACACGATCGTGGCGAACGTGGCGCCGGGCTTCGGACCGAGCTTCCGGGCGTTGATCACCGACCTCGGCGACCGCCCGCCGGCGGCCGACGACCCGCCGACCATCGGCTAGCGCGCGTTCAGTTCCCTCCGGCCAACTGCCGCACGTCGAGGAGGAAGTTGCCGTCCGTGGGCAACATGATCGTCTGGACGGTCGGCGCGAGCCGCTGCGCGAACTCGAGCTGGATCAGGTCGGGGTTGCCGCGCAACGCGTCGGCCCGCAGCTCGAGCGCCTGCGCTTCGCCCTCGGCGCGCGCGATGGCGGCGTCGCGCTCCCCTTCGGCCTCGATCACCCGCCGCTGCGCGGAGATCTCGGATTGCCGCCGGCGGTTCTCTTCGACCTCGACCTGCTGCTCGGCCGCTTGCTTCTCCTCGATCGCATCGGTGATCAGGGTCGGGATGCGCACGTCGCGCAGCAGCACGCCCAGGATGAGCAGGTTGTCCCTCGAGAGGCTGTCCGAGAGCGCGGTCTCGATGTTCCGCTGCAGCTCCATGCGCTGGCTGCTGATCAGGTTGGCGGCGTCGTACTCGGCGATCCCGTCGCGCACCGCGGTCCGGACCTGCGGGCGCAGGCGGATGTTGACGTACGAAGGGCCGATGTCCTGGTGCAGCCGAGCGGCTTCCGGGGACGAGACCTGGTAGAGGACCGTGACGTCGACGCCGATGTCGAGGCCCTCCGAGGAGCGCGCGTTGATCTGATCGCCGGTCGACGTGGCGAGCGTGAGCTCCTGCTGGCGAACGTCGTAGACGGTGATCTGCTGGAGCACGGGCAGGACGATGTGGAACCCCTCGCCCAGCTCGTCGTCCTGGACGCCGCCGAACACGTTGAAGACCACGCCGACGTTGCCGGCGGGGATCACCACGAAGGCGAAGGAGAGGAAGGCGACCGCGGCCCCGGCGACGATGGCCGCGAAGCCGGCGCGGCCGGCGCCGGGGCGACCTAGCTGGCGCCCTTGGGTGACGAGCCCGACGCCGAGGACGGCGATTGCGATTCCGATGAGCAGAACGATGTTCACGTAGACCTCCGCCCCCGAGTGTAGGACGGCGGGGCCGGATCGAACGAATTCAGGCTTCCTGGCGTGCCTTCGCGGCGCCGAGCGGGTTCGACACCGCATGCCGAGCGGCGGCCCACGCGCGTTTGAGCTCCTGCTCCTCGAGGTCGAGGTCGGAAGGGTCGGCGTCGGCGAAGCGCCCCACCTCGGCCTCCTTGGCCGCGAGCAGGGCGTTCAGGACCGCGTGCAGGGTCAGGCGCACGCCCAGCCCCTCGCGGAGCAGGTCCTGGAGCTCCAGCACGCGGTGGACGAGGTCGTCGTGGCTCATGGCCTCGAGCTCGGCGCGGGTGCGTTGCATCGAACGAGTGTACCGTGCCGCCCCCGGTGGCGCGTCGGCGAGGGCCGTCCCGGCCCGCCGTCGGGACGGCCGCAGGACGCGCCAGGTACGCTGGCCCATGGCTCCCACCGATCCCACGACCCTCGCCGATCCCACGACCCTCGGCGTCCTCGGCCTCGCGCGCGCGTACCGGGCCGGCGACCTCGATCCGATCGACGTGGCCGAAGCTCATCTGGCGCGACTGGCGCCCGGCGACGTCGTCCGCCTCGTCACGTCCGACCGGGCGCGGCACCAGGCGGCAGCCGCCTCCCGGCGCTGGCGCCAGGGCCGGTTGCGCGGACCGCTCGATGGCGTGCCGATCGTGGTCAAGGACCTGCTGGACACCGAGGGCGACGTGACGGGTGCGGGCTCGCCCGCGTTCTTCGGGCGGCCAGCCGCCGCCGAGGACGCGCCCGTGGCCGCTCGCCTCGACGCGGCCGGTGCGGTCTTCCTGGGCAAGTCGACGATGACGGAGCTCGCCTTCTCGGGGCTGGGGCTCAACCCGCACACCGGGACGCCGGGGAACGCGGTCGACGCGTCCCGCGTCCCGGGTGGATCGTCGAGCGGGACGGCCGTCGCCGTCGCGCGCGGTTGGGCGGCGGCGGGCGTTGGGAGCGACACCGGCGGCTCGGTGCGCATCCCGGCGTCGTTCAACGGGCTCGTCGGGCTCAAGACGAGCGATGGGGCGCTCCCGACCGACGGCGCCGTCGCGCTCTCCACCACCCTCGACACGCTGGGGCCGTTGGCGCGCGACGCGGCTGACGCCTGGGCGGTGTGGCGCGCGATGGCGGCGCTGCCGGTCGCGCCGCTCGCCGAGCCGCCGGCTCGACCCCGTCTGTGGGCGCCGCCGACCGTATGGCAGGAAGGGTTGGACGGCGGCGTGCGGTCGCGTTTCGAAGCGGCGCTGGAGCTGCTCGAGGCGGCCGGCGCGCGGGTCGTGCGCGACCCGCTGCCGGAGCTCGCCGAGCTCGACGCGCTCTACGGGCGGTACGGCAGCTTCGCCGCGCACGAGGCGTGGGCGCTCTACGAGGACCTGCTCGAGGCGCACGAGGACGCCATGGACGCGCGCGTGGTGGCGCGGATCCGCGCGGTGGCCGGGCGACCGTCGAGCGACTACGTGCGCCTCGGTTACGCCCGCGAGCGTTTGCGGCGCGCCGTCGCGGAGCGCACGACGTCGTTCGACGCGCTCGTCGCGCCCACGGTGGCCGTGGCGCCCCCGGCGATCGAGCCGCTCGAGGCCGACGTCGCGGCGTACCTGGCGGCGAACGCCGCGGTGCTGCGCAACACGACGATCGGCAACTTGCTGGGGGCGCCGTCCGCGACGGTGCCGATCGGACGCGACGAGGCCGGCCTGCCCGTGGGGCTGATGCTGACCACCGCGATGGGCGAGGACGCCCTCGCGCTCGCGTTGGCCGGCTGGGTCGAGCGGCTCGAGGCGGCCGGCTAGGGACCCCGCCCGGGTGGCCTGCCGGGTACCGACCGACCGAGCTGCGTCAGGCGCGACCTTCGCGGGCCTGCGCGGCCGACCCGCGGCGACCGAGCAGCGTCACCGCGGCCAGCATGCTCGCGGCGTACTTGACGATGACGTCGGTGACGATCACCTGCGTCATCCATGCGGCGGTCGCGAAGGGGGCGCCGGCGAAGGCCAACACCGTGAAGACGATGGTGTCGAGCGGCGCCGAGACGGCGTTCGAACCGGCGACCCGCGCGAACCAGGGCCGGTGCAGCAGCCGCTGGTACACCTCGGTGTCCGCCGTCTCGGCGATGACGATGGCCAGGAAGCTCACCGCCACGTAGCGCCACGGGGTGCCGACCGACCAGGCCGCGACGACGTTGGCGAAGGCGGCTGCGAGGATCACGCGGTACACGACGCCGCGGCCGAAGCGGTGCAGCCGGTCGCGCTGGGTGAAGGTGATGCCGAAGAACAGCGTCCCCACGTTGACCAAGAAGAAGTCGCCCAACGGCAGGAACGAGTCGAGGGTGAAGTTGGCGAGGACCGTCGCGCCGACGTACACGAGCGCCGTTCCGTACAGCTCGGGGATGCGGCGCAGGAGCGCGAAGGTCGCCAGCGCGACCGGCAGCGTCGCGAGGTAGGCCTCCGGCAGGCCGGCGGCGAACGCGGTCGCGAAGGCCAACGCCGACCCCACGACGGCGAGGATGGTCGCGAGCCTCGGGGGGAGCAGGGCGGCGGCCCGCGCGGCCGGGGCGGCGAGCAGGGCTCCGAGCAGCACGACGACGGCCCACGGCAGGGTCGTGGGCGGCGTGGCCCCGAAGCGCGAGAGCACGAAGAGCAGCGCCGCGGCCCACGGACCGGCGAGGAACGCGGCGATCAGGACGAGACGGGCGGGGTCGAGCGTACGTCTAGGGGACGTAGGTTTCGGGGACGTAGGTCTAGGGAAGCTAGTGCGGTGGTGGGCGGTCACGGGGGCCTCCGGGCGACGTCGACGGCCGGCGTGGACGCCGTCCGAGGACGCGGCCCACGGTATGTCACCTCCCGTGGGGCGCGATCAGCCGCGAGGTTAGCACGCACGGCTGTTAGCATCGGCGGACCGGCGAAGTCCCGCGCCGGTACCGGAGGTACCTCCGTGCGCGTCGCCCTGTTCGCCACTTGCCTCGTCGACCAGGCGGCCCCCGCGGCGGCCGAGGCGGCGGTCCGCCTGCTGCGGCGCCTCGGCGTCGACGTCGCCTTCCCCGAGGCTCAGACGTGTTGCGGCCAACCGGCCTTCAACGCCGGCTACCACGATGAGGCGCGCCGCCTCGCCGAACACCACCTCGAGGTCTTCGCCGGCTACGACCACGTCGTCCTGCCGTCGGGATCGTGCGCGGCGATGCTGGTCGGCCACTACCCCGAGCTGTTCGAGCGCCGCCCCGAGGTCTACGGCGCCGCGCGCGACCTGGCGGCGCGCACCTTCGAGCTCGCGAGCTTCGTCACCGACGTCCTGGGCCTCGTCGACGTCGGCGCCGACCTGCGGGGGACCCGCGTCACGGTCCACGACGGTTGCCACGCGCTGCGCACGCTCGGCGTCGCCGAGGCGCCACGGCGGCTGCTGCGGGCCGCGGGTGCCGACGTCGTCGAGTCCGTTGGCCACGACCAGTGCTGCGGGTTCGGCGGGCTGTTCGCCGTCAAGATGCCCGAGGTGTCCGCGGCGATGGCGCGGGCGAAGCTCGGCGGGATCGAGCGCACGGGCGCCGACGTCCTCACGTCGGCGGATGCGGGCTGCCTGCTCCAGTTGGGCGGCAGCCTCGGGCGTGCCGCGCGGCCGGGGCCGCGCGTGCTCCATCTCGCCGAGCTGTTGTGGGAGGGCGTCGAGCGCGCCGAGGCGGCGGCGTGAAGGTCGCGACCGAGCGGGTCCAGGCGGCGGCGCGCGAAGCCTTGGGCGACGCGACCCTGCGCACGGCGCTCGACCGCGCGACCGGCGTCTTCGTCGCCAACCGCGAGGCGGCGCTGGCGGCCCACCCCGGGTTCGAGGCCCTGCGCGTGCAGGCCGCCGCCGTCAAGGCGCACCTCCTCGACCACCTCGACGCCTACCTCGAGGAGCTGATCGACGCGCTCGAGGCGCGCGGCGTCCAGGTCCACTACGCCGCCGACGCCGCCGAGGCCCGCGCCGCGGTCGTCGCGATCGCCCGCGCCGCCGGGGCTCGCACCGCGGTGAAGTCGAAGTCGATGGTGTCGGAGGAGATCGCCCTGAACGAGGCGTTGGCCGCGGCCGGTGTCGAGCCGATCGAGACCGACCTGGGCGAGTACATCCTGCAGCTCGGCGGCGACGTGCCCAGCCACATCGTCGGGCCGGCGCTGCACTGGACCCGCGAGCGCGTGGCCGAGCTGTTCCACGAGCACCTCGGCACCCCCGTCGATGCCGACCCCACCGCGCTCACGGCGGCGGCGCGGGTCGCGCTGCGGCGCGCCTTCGCCTCCGCCGACCTCGGGATTAGCGGGGTCAACTTCGCCTGCGCCGACACGGGCACGTTGGTGGTGGTCGAGAACGAGGGCAACGCCCGCCTGACCACCAGCCTGCCGCGGGTGCACGTGGCGCTGATGGGGCTCGAGAAGCTGTTGCCGCGCCTCGCCGACCTGCCGACCTTCCTCGCGCTGCTCGGCCGCTCGGCGACGGGTCAGGCGGCGACCTCCTACGTCAGCTTGCTGAGCGGTCCGCGCCGGGACGACGAGCCCGACGGACCCGAGGAGCAGCACGTCGTGATCCTCGACGCGGGCCGCAGCGCGGTGTTGGCCGATCCCGAGCTGCGCGACGCGCTGCGCTGCATCCGGTGCGGCGCGTGCCTCAACCACTGCCCGGTCTACGCCCAGGTGGGCGGGCACGCGTACGGGTGGGTGTACGGGGGACCGATCGGCGCGATCCTGGCGCCCGGGCTGCTGGGCCTCGAGCGCACTCGCCATCTACCCCACGCCTCGAGCCTGTGCGGCGCGTGCGGCGACGTCTGCCCGGTGAAGATCCCGATCCCCGATCTGC
>JAGXHO010000059.1 GCA_024636105.1 Trueperaceae bacterium
GCCCCGACCGGTCTCCGCCGTCATGGCGTCAGGGCGCCGGGGCGTCCAGGGGTGCGTTGGAGAACGCGACGCCGAAGGTGCCAGGACCGGTCGCACTGCTCCGGAGCGGCGCGGCACGTTCGACGTCCACGAGGGTGACGCTCTCGTCAGCGGCGTTCGCCACCGCGAGCCATGCCCCGTCCGGGCTGATGTCGAGCTGCTCGGGCGACGCTCCGACGGGAACGGTGCGCTCGACGCCACCGCTCGCGGGATCGACGTAGGCAACGGCGTTCGCGCCGCTGAGGGCGACGTACAGGCGCGATCCGTCGGGGGCGAGCCGCAGGCCGTGCGGCCCCGCCCCGACCGCGAACGTCTGCACGTCGCCCGAGGCGAGATCGATGCGGCTCACGGTCCCATCGGCCTTGTTCGTCGCGTAGGCCACGGCGTCGTCATGATCGAGGATCAGGCCACGAACCTTGTTGCCGACCGCGAATCGGTCGACGATCGCGCGTGTCTCCGTATCGAGGACGAGCACTTCGTTGCTACCCGCCGCGGCGATCAGGAGGCGCGTCCCGTCCGCCGTGATGGCCGCGTCGTGGGGTTCGGGCACGCCCGTCACGGTCTCGATGACCGTCCATGAACGGGTGTCCACGATCGAGATCGAGTCGTCGTCCGTGTTGGTGACAAAGACGCGGGTGCCGTCCGGGCTGGGGACGGGGTGCGTTGGGCCCGCACCGACGGCGACGCGCCCCACCACGTCGCCAGACGACGTGTCGAGCGCCCACAGGCTGTTGGTAGCGAGGGGCGAGGCGTCCGGTCGGCTTGCATGGGCAGCGCCGTCGTCGTCCGGCAAGTCGTGCCCGCCGGCGTTGACGACGTACATGGTGGATCCGTCCGGGCTCAATTGCAGGACGTGCGGATTTCCGCCGCTCGGCAGGCGCGCGAGCGTATCGCCGTCGACGCGGTCGATCACGGACACGGTGGCGTCGCGTCCGTTGGCGACCCAGATCGTTGGGTTGCTCGTGGAGTCATCTCCATGGGCGAGGCCCGTCGCGAGGAGCGAGACGAGGCTTGCGGCGATGATGCGCGTGAAGAGCGAAGGCAGACGGCGCGTGTGCATGCGATGTTCTCCGTTCGTCGTGGGTGACAGCGAGCGCTCTCGGGTCCGCTCCCCTAAAGGGGCCAGCGTCCCGTACGAGCGCGTTGGACGGCGACGCGCCCTCGTGCGAACCGAGGGCGCGTCGCGACGGGAAGCGTTGTCAGTCGTGCGCGTCGCCGAGCGCTGCGCCGTGCCAGGTGTGCGGCCAGATCTGACCACTGCCGAGATTGACGCTGAGCATGCCGTCGATCTGGCCCTCGCGGCCGTAGTCGAAGGTCATGTAGCCGGGGAAGGTCTGGCTGGCCAGGACGTCGGCGCCGGGCAGGTAGCCGGCGAGGAAGGTGGCGGCGAGCTCGCGGGCTTCGGCCTCGTCATAGCGCTCCTCGGCCGTGTTCGGCGTCGCGCCCCGCTGTCCCATGCCGTTGGTGTTCATGCCGAAGCCGCCCATACCGTATTCGCCCATGCCCGAGCGGAGGTTCCACATCATGTTCGGGCCCGGCTCGGGCATGACGACACCGGTGTAGCGGTCGACGAGCACCTCGGCGAGCCCGGTTCCGTCCGGTCCGACGAACTGCGCGTAGCTGTGGTCGGTGAAGGGCATGACGTCGTCGACGCTTACGTCGGGGCCGAAGGAGCGGGCGGCGGCGTCGAGTCGTGCGCGCAGTTCCGCGTCGTCCAGCGGCTCGGCGTCGGGCGGGAGGACGCGCGTCATGGTGCCGCCCATCATGCCGCCGCCCATCATGCCGTAGCCACCGCGACCTCCGAAGCCGTGCCGCATCATGCCGTACCCGCCGTTGTTGCCGTAATTGCCGTAGCCGCTGCCGGGGGCGCGGGAGTCGTTGGGGGTGCCCATCATGCCTTGCGCGAGGGCGAGGCCGACGAGGGTGGCGAGCACGAGTGTGAGGAGCGTGCGAGTGCGGTTCATGCGTCGTCCTTTCGGAGCAGATCCCGCTTGCGGCGTTCGAACTCGTCGGAGTCGATCTCGCCGCTGGCGTAGCGTTCGCGGAGGACGCCGAGGGCACGGTCGCCGCCGCGCGGGTCGGCGGGCTGTTCGGAGCGGCGCTCGTCGCCTCCTCGAGGAAAGAGGCGACCGATGTCGAGGGCGCGTGCGAGCCAGACGATGGCAAGGACGAGCACGATCCAGAACAGGATCATGCCGATCCCGCCGAAGCCGCCCATCCCCCAGCCGCCGTAACCCATCATCGCGAGCCTCCGGTCAGGGTTGCCGGGTCCGTACCGTGTGCAGTGGTTTTGGTGGTCTTCATGCGAACTCCTCTCGCATACCCGGGGTGGGTATAACGCGAGCTTAGCCGGACACTATCAAGGGTGTATGTGGACCCCGCAAAGGGTGTGTGTGGACTCGCGCCGCGATGGGATGCGGGATGCTCTTCGCCTGCCCCGACGGCGCCGCGTTGGCGGCTGCTCCTGGACGGCCAGTCCTATTCCTATGGTTGGGCGAGGCGGTCCTTGGGCGTGGCGTTGCGACCGCGGCGCTCGCCCGCGGTGCGTTCGAGGGGCGCTGGCAGCGACCCCACTTCTTCATGGTCGTCGGGGCGGCGATGGTCTCGTTGTCGGTGCTGTCCGCGAACATAGTGGGCTTCGGCGCGTTGCTCACGCCGTGGCTGCTCGCTTGCATGGGCGCCAACTGGGTGAACCCCTGCCGCCACTGACGCTGGCGGTGCCGGCCATGACGCCGAACGCGGCGCGCGGATGAGCCTCGAACCAGGCGACGGTCGGTAGCGACCCGGTGCTCGATAGGGCCGCCGCGGCCCCGCCGACGAGAAGGATCACGCCGGCCGCGCGGAGCCAGGCGGGCGCGCGACGCGCCGTGGGTCGGTGCGTGGGCTTAGGAGACCCTGAGCGTGCCCTGCATGGAAATGTGCCAGCCGCCGCCGGTGTGGACGGGGTTGTCGAGGTTGACCATCGTGATCTGCAGCGGCTCGTTGGTGGTCGCCTCGACGGTCTTCTGGCTCCATCCGGACATCCTGATGCGGACGCCGGTCGAATCATCGGGTGCCGCGTTGCCGCGCGTGAACGGTCGGACGAACAGCGTGGCGGCGGGGCCGAGGGCGGCCACGGCCATGAGCGCTGCGGCTTTCCGCGTGCGCCCTGGCTCCCGACACCGTTTGCTGGAAGTGGCCGGAGCCCGCAGCTAACCGGGTCAGGAACTGCGAATGCGCGCTCGGTCATCCGGCGGATTCAAGCAGATCCTCGGCTTCTGCCTGAGCCCGGGTCAGGCGCACGACGTGCCCGTCGGCCGGGACCTGCTCAACGCCCTCGGCGTCAAAAACCTGCAGACCCCATTGGGCATGGACTGCGCCTACGAAAACAACGAAACGCGGTACCTAGCGCAATCGCTCGGGTTCGTGCCGGTCGGGCCACCGCTGCAATCGCGCCGCGACCCTCGGCAGTACGACACCGAACTCCACAAGCGCCGCAACGAGATCGAGCGTCACTTCGGGCGCATCAAGCGCTGCAAGCGTGAACAGGCCCTAGTCTCCTTGGCCAAAGCATGGGCCACCCCGACAAGGTTGCCTTCACCGTCTGCGTTCGAGCGCGCATGGGTGCATCTGCCCGGTACCTCGGACGCTCGCGTACCATGGTTCACCGAAGACCGTCGAGCAGGACGCGCGCGTTCCAGCGCAGCAGGTCCTGGTACGTCTGCCGGTCGGCCGCGCCGCCCAGCGGGTCGAGTTCAAACAGCGCGACCCCGGCCTCGTCCGCGACCACCTGCGCGGCGCGCCGGCTCAGTTGTGGTTCGGAGAAGATCGCACGCGCGCCGCTCGCCTCCACGAGCCGGAGCGCCATCGCCAGGTAGGCGGGGCTCGGCTCGCGCCCTGGGAAGGGCTCGATCTCGACGATCAGGTCGAGGCCGTAGCGAGCGGCGAAGTAGGGCCAGGCGTCGTGGAACGGCACGAACGCGGCTCCCGAGATGGGCGCCAGCTCCGCGGCGAGCTCGGCGTCGAGGGCCGTCAGTTCGTCGGCGAGGGCGGCCGCGCGCGCGCGGTACACCTCGGCGTGCTCAGGGTCGACGGTGGCCAGCGCCTCAGCGAGGTCCGGAAGGGCGGCCGCCATCGTGCGCGGATCGAGCCACACGTGCGCGTTCCATGCAATCGCGGCCGCACCCGCGGCGGGTGCCAGGTCCGGAAAGTCGCGCGCGAGCAGGTCGAGCACTGGCGGGAGCGTGAGCAGGTCGATCCGCACAGTCTCACCGCCGGCGGCGTCTAGCAGGTCGCGCAGCCAAAGGTCGATACCGCCGACCGTGACGGCGAGATCGGCGCGCGCGAGCTGGGCGACGGCCTGAGGCGTCGGATAGAACGTGTCCGGCGACGCCCCCACGGGGAGGATGCGGACGACATCGGCTTCATCGCCGGCCACTTGCCGCACGAGGTCGTAGAGGGGGTGGATCGACACGACGACCGATGGCCGGGCGAAGCCGGTCGGAACGACGAGGGCGGCGGCGAGGAAGAGTGACCACGGGAGTTGTCGAGAACGCCTTCTCATAAGGTGGCAGCTTAACCCGCCGTCGGGACGGCTAAACAGGGGCCCTGAAAGTGGGGGGCCCCAAAGCTATCGACCGCAGCCGCGGCGGACGCAACACCAAGATTCATCTGGTTGCCGCGGGCCTCAAACAGGTCCTCGGCTTCTGCCTGAGCCCAGGTCAAGCGCACGACGCCCCCGTCGGACGCAAGCTGCTCACCGACCTCGGCGTCAAGAACCTGCAGACCCCATTGGGCATGGACCGCGCCTACGAAAACAACGAACGGATGTTCAGCACGTTTGCGACCGTGGCGCCGAACGCCGACCAACTACGCTAGCGGGAACACGCCCTAGGTAGACCTATGGATTGTGGCACCTTGTGAGCCTTCTCGAAGTGGGGCTATGGCCGCTCGTCGCGGTGCTCGCCATGACCGTGACCGTGCCGTCCGCCGTGTCCGCGGTGCATGAGGGGGTGGATGAGGAGGCAGGCGACGACCAGCGCGATGACCACGGCGTTGCCGCCGATGATCGCTTGGCGGTGGTCGAGGAGCATCACGACGAGGGCGATTCCGAGGGCGATGGTGAGTACCAGGTGCAACTTTGGCCAGGCCCACCGGCGACGGCGCTCTGGCCGCTGGCTGTGTGAGGCGTGCTCGTCATGGACGGTCATGGTGCTCGCCTGCCTTCGAAGGTCGAAGCGCGTGCCCCGCGCGGGTTGGGTGCGTAATCCCACAGGTCGGTGATCTCCTTGAGCGCCGCTGTGTCGACGCCAGCGGCGGCGAGGCAATGAGAGAGGTGCTGACGCACGAGGAGCTCTTCGGCCTGCGCGAGGGCGCTGCGCACCGCGCGCAGTTGGTAGACGACCTGGGGGCAGGGCTCGCCGTCGGCGGCCATGCGCCGGATGGCACCGAGGTGGCCGTGGGCGCTCGCCAGGCGATCGACGAGCGAGCCGTTGCGGGTGCTCGCGGCGGCGGAGGGCTGAACGCCGGCCATGGTGTCAGCGCCCCGCTGCGGTGGCGGCCGCTCCGCTCGTCGGCTCGCCAGCGAACTCGTGCGGTGCGCTGCCGACCTCGACGAGCCGCACGATGGTGCGTTCGGCGACGTCGATCACGGCCACGTCGGTGTCGCGGCTGACCAACGCGATGGTGCCGTCGCGCGTGAAGGAGACGTGGTTGGCGTAGGCCCCGAGGTCGAGGGTGGCGAGCTCCTCCAGCGTCGCGGCGTCGAAGATGGTCACGCTGCCGGCTCGGTTGGCGGTCCACACCTCGCGGCCATCGGGCCGCACGGCGATGCCGTGCGCGCGCGCGCCGGCCTGGGCGGTCGCGATGACCGCGCGCCGGACGACGTCGATCGCGTGGACCCGAGCCGCCTCCGGGCCGACGGCGTAGGCGGTGCGGCCGTCCGGCGCCATGGCGATCTCGTTGAAGCCGATCAGGCCCTGCGCACCCTCTGGGCTGTCGCCGACGAGCGCCGTGGTGGTGAGTGGGATGGCGGCGAGCACCGCACCGGTCGAGGCGTCCCAGACCCACGCGAGGTTGGTGCTGACCGATGGCGCCCAGACTTCGCGTCCGTCGGGCGTGAAGCGCAGGTGGGCGGCGCTGCCGAGGGCCGGCGCCAGGCGGCGCACGATCTCGAGCGACTCGGTATCGACGACCGAGGAGGCGCTCAGCCACGGGTAGCCCTCGAGCGCGCCGTCGAGCCAGAGCTCGCGTCCGTCGGGCGCCAGGTCGATGGCGTGGATGCCGTGGTCGAGCGCGACGCGCGCGACGATTTCGCGCCGTTCGGTGTCGACCACGACCAGCTCGCCGGTGGCCGCGTCACCCGTGTAGAGCGTGCGCCCGTCGGGGCTGAGCGCAAGGCCCATCGCCGACTCGGGCGGGCGGGCATCGGTCCCCTCGCTGACGACCAGCGTCCAGAGAAGGTCGAACGTGGTCGTGTCGATGGCGGCCACGGCACCGTCGCCGATGACCGCCACGTACATGACGCGCGACGTAGCCGAACCCCCGACCAGGACGCTCGGTACGCCGTCCGGCGCCGGGAGGGTGGCAGCCGCGCCCGCGTCGGTCGCCTCCCACCGGAACCGCCACTCGGGGACGCCGACCCCGCGCAGGACCAGCTCGATGGGGAGCGAGAGATCCGCTTCCGCCGCGGGCACGAAGCGCAGTTCGCCGCGGCGGTGGTGCCCCCCATCGCTCTCCGGGTGGTACGTGAACGTGCCAGGGATGGGCGATCCGGCGCCGCGCTCGAGCGCCGCCGAAGCGGCGAGGTCGAAGGCGAGGAGGTCGCCCGCGTGGGTGTCGAAGATGACCTCGAACGCGAGCGCCGCGTCGGTCGCGTTCGCGAGGCGCTCGGCGCTGACCGTGATCCCGGCCGCGCGCAGCGTCTGGGGTTGGGCGACCGCGACGGCCGCGATCAGCAGGATCGCTGCCGCAAGCCACCGGAGAGCGGATGGGACGAAGGACGGCATGGGGGTCCTTTCATGGGGGCCGCGGGCACGGAAGGGCGGCGCCCGCTCGGGCAAGGGTGCTCTGGGCTTGACGACGACGCTCCGGGCAGGACATCCCCGTCACGCCGTGGAAGGGGGCCTCGTTTGCGGTGGCGGGGGCCTCGCCGTCGATGGCCGTGCCTTCCGGCGAGAGGGCATCGCTTGCGGGTCTGGCGCGAGCCCGGTGGAGGCGATTGCCGGCACGACCTTTGGGGTCCATCCGATCCTCCCCTTTCCCCCAAGAGCATGCCACCCCCCCTGGGGTGGGGCAAGGCCAATCGTCCCTGCTGCCCGTGCGGCAAGCCGGGCATCAGCGCGATCCCCAGCGCGTTGCCTGGCTCCCGTTGCGATCCAGCCACGTCAAGGGGTGACGGGGTCGCGCGCTCGCGAGCGACTGGTGCCCAGAAAGGCCCAGGCTTGGAGACCGAACAAGGCGACGGTCATGGCCATGAACGGGTAGCGGAACCAGTCGGGGGCTGGTGGCGCTCGGTGGAAGTGCGCGGTGTAGTGGATGAACAGGAAGTACGCAACGTGCAGCACCGTCAGCCACAGCACCACGTAGGTCCCTTGATGGAGGAGCTTCCACCTTGTCGAACCGAGGCGCCGGATCGCACGGTCGCTGGAGGTGGCAAGGAGTAGGAGGGCGATTGCGCCGGCAGCGACGCCGATGAGGTTCGCGAGGCCGAAGCCAGGTTCGAGGCGCACGAGGCGGCCCAGTTCCGGGACGAACTCGTAGCCGAGGAACCGTGAGAGGTCCCAGCGCGCCCAACCGTTGAGGATGAGGACGGCGTGGAGGAGCCCATAGAGCGCGAACCAAATGCCGAGCTCCCGGCGGTAGCGGACGAGCCGGCCGCCCGGCAACTTCAGCCGGGCGAGCGCCCCCGCGGCCAGCGTCGCGTACAGCAGCACCAGGCTCGCGTCGCCAATTGCCTTCCAGAGTCGCATCTCGGCATCCCAGTGGCCTCGTGTGAGCCAGAAGAGGTAGGCGAACGCGGCCCCGATGGTGGCGACCGCGAGGTGCCGAGCACCGAAGCCGACGAGCGCGGCCCGTTCGGCGCTCACGGTAGCGTCCGCCTGTCTCCGTGTGCCGGTACTGCGCCGTCGTGATGGCACTTCACGTCGCCTCGAAGATGCCCATCATCCCGCGGTCCTCGTGCTCGACGATGTGGCAGTGGAACACCGTGCGGCCTGTGAATGAATCCACGGGTACGCCGATGCGCACGACGTCGCGCGCGCGGAGGTTCACCACGTCCTTCCAGGCTCGATACGGCTCCGTTGCGCCGTTCCGGCTCAGGACCTGGAATGGGTAGGTGTGAAGGTGGAACGGGTGGTCCATGTCGCCGAGGTTCACGATGTCCCAGATCTCGAGCGTCCCCACGCGGCCCTTGAAGTCGGTCCTGGCGGCATCGAAGAGCTGACCATTGACGTAGAAGAGGGCGGCCATGTGGTCCTCGCTGAACTCGACCGTGCGATGGACCGCGGCGGCACCGACGTCGAGCGTGGCGACCCTGCCGAGGGTGCGCGGCAGGGGCGCCGGCCGCGCCGTGCTCC
>JAGXHO010000007.1 GCA_024636105.1 Trueperaceae bacterium
GTCGAGGCAGAACGGGTGCTCGGGCAACGCCTCGAGGTACGGCCCCCTCGCTTCGAGCGCCCCTTTCGCGACGAGCGCCGACAGCGCCACCGCCACGAGCACCGCCGCGAGAAGCGCGCGCGCGATCCGCTTCACCGGGACACCCGGCCCGAGCCGCACCGAATCGACATGGACCCATTGTGACGCGTGCGGGCTCGAGGCGCCCGAGGTCGGAGGATCGGTCGCGAAGCGTGCGCCCTCGGTCCATTCGGCGCACCGCAGAAGGCGGGAGAACGCTTGCTACGGGTCCGGATAGCACCCTTTAGGTCTCGGGTTTGAGACGTGTAACGGTGTTGCAGTTCAGTCACGACCGAACCGCCGGTGCCGCGATCGCTCGCGCCCCCCTTCGTCGGCGCGCGGAACTCCACTCGACAGCGCCCGGCGGTACCATCGCGCTCGACCATGAGCGATGGCGTACCCAGCTCCCTGAACCCCGCGCAGCTCGAGGCGACGTCGCTCCTCGACGGCGCCGTGCTCGTGGTGGCCGGGGCAGGCACCGGCAAGACGCGCGTCATCGAAGAGCGCACGGCGCGGCTGCTGGAGCGTGGGGTGCCGCCGGAGCAGGTCCTGCTCATGACCTTCACCCGCAAGGCGGCGGCCGAGATGCTCGAGCGCGCCGCGGCGCGCCATCCGCTGGCCCGCCGCGTCGACGGCGGCACCTTCCACCACGTCGCGTACCGGATCGTGGCGCGCCAGTTCCGGGCGCTTGGGCTGGCGCGACCGCCGACCGTGATCGATACCGACGACGCGGCCAACGCGGTCGCGGCGGTGGTGCAGCGCTTGGGACTGCAGCGCGATCGCCGGAACCGGCTGCCGCGCAAGGGCGCGCTGCAAGCCGCCTTCAGCCGGGCCACCAACCTTCGCGTTCCCCTGGCCGAGGTGGTGGGGCGCGACCTGCCGGACTTCGCGGACGAGGTGGAGACGCTCCGGAAGGTCCGCCGGGCATGGGCGGCGTACAAGCTCGAGCGCGGCTACGTGGACTACGACGACGTGCTCGTGATGGCGGCCAAGCTGCTCGAGATGCCCGACGTCCGCGCCCGGGTCGCCGCGGCGTGGAACTACGTCCTGGTCGACGAGTACCAAGACGTCAACGCCTGGCAGGCGGACCTGGCGCTGCGGCTCGCGGAGCCGCACGGCAACCTGATGGTCGTCGGCGATCCCAAGCAGAGCATCTACGCCTTCCGCGGCGCCCGCTTCGACAAGATCGTCGGCTTCGCCGACGAGGTCGCCGGCGCACGTGTCGTGCACCTGACCGACAACTACCGCAGCACCCAGGCGATCCTCGACGTCGCGAACGCGGTGATGGCGCAGATGACGGGCGCGCCGGGTCGCCCACTCCGAGCTGCGCTCCGCCCGCAGGGCGAGCGGCCCATCCTGCGGGTGGTCGAGGACGAACGCGCGGTCGCCGACCTGGTCGCCGACGCGCTCCAGGACCGCCTCGGGGACCCCGGTGCGCTCGGCGGGCACGCCGTGTTGGTCCGCAACGCGTACCAGAGCGTGCCCTTGCAGGGCGAGCTGTTGCGCCGCAAGATCCCGTTCGCCGTGTACGGCGGGTTGCGCTTCACCGAGGCGGCCCACGTCAAGGACGTGCTCGCGGCGCTGCGGGTGCTTCACAACGGGTTCGACGAGCTCGCTTGGCTGCGGCTGCTGCAGCTGCTCGACGGGGTGGGGGAGACGACGGCGGCGCGCTGGTTCGCCGACTTCTCCGATCCGGACGCCCTCGCCGCCACAGGTGAGGACGAGCCGTTGGCGCGCGCCGGCAAGCGGGTCGAGCACGTGGCAGCGCCGAAGCTGCGCCCGGCGCTGAGCGGCCTCGTTGCTGCGCTCGCGCGCGCGGGCGACGCCGACTCCGTCGCCGCGGCCTACGACCAGGTGGTCGCTTGGTACCTCCCGGTGTTGGCCCGCAGATACCCGAACGAGCCCCACCGCCCGCAGGACCTGACCTTCTTCCGCATCGTCGCCGAGCGCTACGCGGACCTGACCTCGCTCCTCGCCGACCTGGCGCTGGATCCCGAGACCACGCGGCAGGCGGTCGCCGCCGGCGCGCCCGAGGCGACCGAAGGGCTGCGCCCGGTCACGATCTCGACGATCCACTCCGCCAAAGGGCTCGAGTGGGACGTCGTGACGCTCGTCGGCGTCGATGACCGGACGCTCCCGAGCCCATGGGCGGTGCGGCGCGCCGCCGACGACGCCGGCGCGGCCGACGGCCGCGGCGACGCCGAGCTCGAAGAGGAGAAGCGGCTGCTGTACGTCGCCGTGACCCGCGCGCGCGAGCGGCTCGAGGTGGTGCACGCCCTGTTCGGGCGCCAAGGCTTGCAGCGTCTGTCGCGGTTCCTCGAGGAGCCCGGCGTGCAGGCCGCGTTCGAGGTCACGACGGCACCGCGCGCGACCTTCGCCGACGAGCGCGGGCCGCGCGTCGACCGGGGCGGGTTGCTCGCGGCGCTGGCAGGCGACGACGCGGAGTGAAGGAGGCACACGAGCGCACGAGCGCACGACCAGAACGCTCGTGAGCTCGTGCGCTAGGGTCGCGGTGCTGCGTTCAGCGCCGGACGATCCCGTGCGGAAGCCACGCGCCCACCACCCAGTTCGGTGCGTCCACCACCTCGTGCACCCGCAGGTCCGCGGCCACGCTGCACAGCGCGTACGCCTCGACCGCGTCCATGCTCGTGGTGGCGGCGAGGTGGTCGATCAGCGCCGCGACCGCGTCGCGCGCGGCCGCCATGAGGTCGGGACCCACGCCGGTCGTCACGAACGAACCCGCGGTCGCCCGGTCGCCCGGCGCCGCGCCGAACGTCTCGAACGCCGGGAAGCGCAGCTTCAGGTCGCGCCGCACCCGGAAGCGCAGCGCCACGCGCATGCGCGACTCGATCGCCGTGCCGCAGACCTCGCCGTCGCCCTGGGCGGCGTGGGTGTCGCCGACCGAGAACCGGGCGCCTTCGACACCGACCGGAAGGTAGAGCTTGGTGCCCGCCGTCAGGTGCTTGGTGTCCAGGTTCCCACCCCAGGCGTGCGGTGGCAGCGTTGCGTGCGGGCCTGGCGTGGGCGGTGCCAGACCGATCGTGCCGGGGAAGGGGGCGAGGGGCACGTCGATGCCGTCGGCGAAGGGGGCCGAGGGCGCGCCGGGGGTCAGGTCCCAGTGCTTGAGCCACGGGTCGGGGAACTGGTCGGCCAGCAGGCCGAACCCCGGGATGGTGGCGGTCCATCCCCACCGGGTCATGCCGAGCTCGAGCACCTCGACCTCGAGCACGTCCCCCGGACGTGCACCGAGCACGTGGACGGGGCCGCTGACCGGGTTGACGCGGGCGAAATCGATCGCCGCGAGGTCTGCGGCGGTCGAACTCGGGCCGAGCTGGCCGCCCGAGGCGTCGGTGGTGTCGAACTCGACGGACGCCCCGTCTTCGACGGTCAGCGCCGGTGCCAGGTCGCGGTCCCACGCGTGGTGGTGTTGGTGTTCGTGGATCGTGTGCTGGCAACGTCCCAGGGCCATAGACGCACCTTCCGGGCGGAGGCGGACGGCCGCACCGCGATGTGGGGTCCCGGCATCATGCCACGGGGTGCGGTGGCGGGTCGCCGCTGCGCCGCGGTCAGCGGGGGTCGGTCGCGAAGGTCCTGATCAGCTCGACGAGCGCGAACGCGTCGTCGAAGGTGCTGGCCCAGCCGTACGAAACGCGTACGGCGCCCGAGCCCTTGCCGGTCAGGCAACTGCGGAAGGCGTCGATCGTCATCCGGTCGTGGGTCGCGAAGCAGCCCGCGAGCTCTTCGCCCGAGATCCCGAGAGCGGCCTCGCCCGCGCCCGGGTTGCAGAAGCAGCCGGTCCGCAACGAGATCCGGCCGGCGTTCGCGCGTCGTTCGACCTCGCGGTGGTCGACCAACTCGCCGCGTGCGTCGTGGACGTTGAACGCCACGGCGCTCCCGCGCCCGTCGCAGCCCGACGGGCCGTAGACGTGCACGACGGGTCGGCCGTTGGCATGGCGCAGGGCGAGCAGCTCCTCGAGGGTCCAGGCGGTCAAAGCCATCGCGCGTGCGTCGATCGCTGCCTGACGCCCGTTGCCCAGGCGCGCGAGGCCGTCCTCGATCGCTGCGAGCGCCAGGAAGTTCAGCGTGCCGTCCTCGAAGGCCTCCGCCCCCTCGTGCAGGTCGTGGCGCGGCTGCGACACCGCCGCGTAGGCGATCGTGCCGCCGGCGAACCATGGGCGGCGCAGCGCTGCGAGCGCTTCGCGGCGCGCGACGAGCGCGCCGACACCGGTGGGGAACCCGAACATCTTGTAGAACGAGAGCGACACGAAGTCCGGCCGCACCGTCCCGAGGTCGAGGCGATGCGTCGGCGCGTACGCCGCCGCGTCGAGCAGCACCGACCAGCCACGCGCTTGGGCGCGCTCGACCCACGCGAGCGGATGCAGAACGCCCGAGAAGTTCGATTGCGCCGGGTAGGCGAAGAGCTTCGGCGCGTCGCCCCGCGGGGCGTTCAGGGCCCGCGTCAGGCCATCGTCGTCGATGCGCAGCTCGGGCGGCCGCACCGGCGCGTAGACGACTTCGGCACCCCGGGCTCGCGCGTATTCACGGATGCCATTGACCGAGTTGTGGTTGTCGTACGTGAGCAGGTACGTGCCGCCCGGAGCGAAAGGGAACGACTCGGCGACGAGCTTAAGGGCGCCGCTGGCGTTCGGGGTGAAGACGACGAGGTAGGCGTCCGGGTCCGCGCGCACATGCGCCAACACCGCACGGCGTGCCGACTCGACCAGGTCGGTCGCCGCCTGCGACGTCGGGTTCGTGGAGTGGGGGTTCCCGAAGATGCCACCGATCAGTCGCTCGGCGTGGGCGCGGACGAGCGACTCGGGGTATAGGCCCGCGCCGGTGTAATCGAGGTAGACGTCGCCGTGGCGCTCGAGCCGGGCGAAGTCGTCGCGTCGGTCGGCGTCGAGAACGGCCGACACGTAGGTCGGCCAGCGCCGGACGAACTCGGCGAAGGCACGGTCGTCGGTGCACCGGTCTTGGCCACGCCGGTTTTGGCCACTCGGGCTGGTGGTCATCGAACCCTCCAGGTCGTGGCCGGATCGTACCGCTCTCAGCGGCATCGCGGGCCCGGTCGCAGACGCGCTTGGGCGCGCGGCTCTACGCTCGGGGCATGACGTCCACGCTCGGCGAACCGACCCCCTCGCTACCCTACGCCCGCGCACGGCTGTACCTGGGGGCGTCCGCCGTCGGGACCCTCACCGTGCTGGCCGCCCTGGCGCTCCTCGTCGGCCTGCCGGAACGCTGGTGGCCCAGCGAGGCCGGCGCGTTCGCGCGCGACGCGCTCGCGTGGGCGATCGCCGTCGCGCTGCACGCCGCGGTGCTCGCCCCGTTCGACCTCTTCGCCGGCTCGCTCGTCCCGCGCGCGTA